>NZ_JBLUXC010000185.1:0-316 GCF_048276795.1 Aeromonas sp. PS2Canimalfood6 | reverse complement strand
TCGAGTCGGAATTTGTAGGCTTTCAGAATTTGCATTTAGCGCTCAGTGTGTAGCATTATTGCCATATCTATTAAGCCCGATTGAGTGACAGAATGCAATTCACTAAAATTAATAAATCACGTCATGAGGCCTACGTTTTGCACGTACATTTGGTGTTTATCACCAAGTATCGAAAGCCGATATTGGGGGAACTGTATCACGCCTCCTTCAGTCAGTGTGCGGCAGAGGTTTGCAGAGATTTTGGTGCGGAACTGAAAGAGTGTGACGGAGAGGCTGATCATGTTCACATGCTGATAGAGTACGCGCCAACGGTGCA
>NZ_JBLUXC010000184.1:0-317 GCF_048276795.1 Aeromonas sp. PS2Canimalfood6 | reverse complement strand
TGTCCTACTCTCGCATGGCGAATGCCACACTACCATCGGCGCTACAGCGTTTCACTTCTGAGTTCGGCATGGGGTCAGGTGGTTCCACTGCGCTATTGCCGCCAGGCAAAATCTTCAATCTCGGAAAGCTGATGTGAATAACGACTTCGCTACTTTGCTTTGTCATCACCACTGAATTTGTAAGTAGTTCGCTCATTTGCTACAAGGCCAGAAACACTTCTTGGGTGTTGTATGGTTAAGCCTCACGGGTAATTAGTATGGGTTAGCTCAACGTATCGCTACGCTTACACACCCCACCTATCAACGTTGTGGTCTCC
>NZ_JBLUXC010000183.1:0-318 GCF_048276795.1 Aeromonas sp. PS2Canimalfood6 | reverse complement strand
CGCTCGCCGGCAAAAGTAGCAAGCTACTTTCCCGCTGCCGCTCGACTTGCATGTGTTAGGCCTGCCGCCAGCGTTCAATCTGAGCCATGATCAAACTCTTCAATTTAAGTTTGGTTGCCTGTTAAGGCGGCTCAATGAATTGCTGAATTAACTGCTGCAACTTAAAAGTTGCTTTGGTCACTTCATCAGACATTGATATCAAAAATTGTTTTTGATGCTCGATGCTGTGAGTGCCCACACAGATTGCTTGATTCAAATTGTTAAAGAGCGACGCAGCTTTTGGCTGCTGCGGGAGTGGCATTCTACTCAACCGCCTTC
>NZ_JBLUXC010000182.1:0-319 GCF_048276795.1 Aeromonas sp. PS2Canimalfood6 | reverse complement strand
ACCTGAGCTGCGCTGAATCGCGCCACGGGCAGGGAGGTAAAGACCGTTTTCTCCTTGCCTGCCACCTCATAGGTCACTGCGCGAACTTGCCAGTGTGTCGGCAACGCCGGGTTTTTCTTGCGAGCCTGAGGCGAGACCGTCATTTGCAACAGACGGTCACCGTCGCCATAGCGCTCAAGTTCCGTGTATACCAGCCCGTTGCGTTCCGGGATGAGCCAGTGACGGTCGGTGTCTTCGGCCTGAATACGCAGCAACAGGTCGGCACCGAAGAAGCCTTTATCCAGCAGGGTCACTGACTTGTCCGGCAATGAGTGAATGA
>NZ_JBLUXC010000181.1:0-321 GCF_048276795.1 Aeromonas sp. PS2Canimalfood6 | reverse complement strand
CGGGCACCCGGGTCACAAATAGTTGCTGCTGTTGCGCCAGTAATTGCAAGGTATCGGCGCAGTACAGTGCGGCATCGCCGACCAGATAACGGCACTCCTGCGCGGCCTTGAGACTGCTCAAATGGCGACGAACGGTCTGGGCAAAGGCTTTGGTGTCATTACTATTGCCGCTCAGGGCCTGCATATAGACAGGTAGGCCGGCCTGATTTTCACAGATGAGCTCAAGGATCACTTGATTCAGCTCTGGCCGGTGATCACGACTATAACCACGCACCAGTTGCAGCTTACCGACCAGATCCCCATCGGCACAGTCATAGGCGC
>NZ_JBLUXC010000180.1:0-327 GCF_048276795.1 Aeromonas sp. PS2Canimalfood6 | reverse complement strand
GGCTGCTGGGTCGGTTTCTTTTTCATATCCGCCACACTGCGATTCTGCTCCACTAATCCCTGCCGGATCCGGTGCTCCAACGCTGCGTAAATCATCAGGCTACAGGTCATCACCATGAGCAACGCTTCAATCCGCTCCGGCTTTTTCAGGTACAGTGAGGAGGTTAAAAACTCCGGGCTCTTGAGAAAACGAAAGCCCCGTTCGACATTCTGCTGCGCTTTATAGGTGGCCAAAAGTTCGGCCATGGTCAGCGTATCGCTGTGGTCATTGGTCGCCAGGATGAACACCCCGGTCTGGTTGCGGGCCTCTTCAACGCAAGCCAGGCTA
>NZ_JBLUXC010000179.1:0-347 GCF_048276795.1 Aeromonas sp. PS2Canimalfood6 | reverse complement strand
AACCAACTGGCGATGTTATTCACGCTGGCCAACCTGTTTCGGGCGGACCAAATGATACGTCAGTGGGAGAGATCTCACTAAAAACTGGGAATAACGCCTTAAATGGCGAAGAAACGGTCTAGATAGGCTGATTCAAGGCATTTACGGGAGAAAAGATCGGCTCAAACTGAAAAAATGAAATGACTGAGTCAGCCGAGAAGAATTTCCCCGCTTATTCGCACCTTCCAAAGCTTCTGGGGGTCTCTTAAAAATGAACTGGTTCACCACCATAGATTCGAGACGAGAGCGGAGGCCAAGGCAGCGATTCAGGAATACATAGAGATTTTTTACAACCGCCAGCGTCGGCA
>NZ_JBLUXC010000178.1:0-356 GCF_048276795.1 Aeromonas sp. PS2Canimalfood6 | reverse complement strand
TATTCGAGCTGGCGGCGCAGCTCAAACCAGCCCTGATCTAATATCGAACGATTCAGCCCTGATTTTGCCCGGACGTTGCGCCCCGGCTGGCTGGTCGTGCCCGCTGCTGATTTTGACATGCTGGCAACCTTCAAATCCTCAATGACGATCATCGCGTGGTTTTTGCTGATAGTCGTTGTGACCTTGTGAAGGTAATCGCGGCGGGTATTGGCGATATGTGAGTGCAGCCGCTGGATCTTGGCTTTTTGTTTCTTCCAGTTGCTGCTGAACTTTACCTTTTTGCTCAACTGGCGTTGGAGCCTTGCCAGCTTGGTCTGATTGGTTTTGAAGCTGTTGACGGGCTCAAACACCGTGCC
>NZ_JBLUXC010000177.1:0-381 GCF_048276795.1 Aeromonas sp. PS2Canimalfood6 | reverse complement strand
GTCAGGGGCAGGTATTTTTGTTCGACGACAAACCATCAGGCAAAGACGACGACTGGGCGCATAACATCACCTGTCGCTTCCAACGCCACCTCAATGATGCTGGCATCGTAGGTCAGGGCCGTCCCACGCTTTACGGGCTGCGGCATAGCTACATCGATGAGTTACAGCAGGCGGACGTTGCTGAGCATATTGTGGCTGAGTTGGCGGGACATAGTAAAACAGGGATCACTTTTGGCCGCTATGGTAAACGGGTAAGCGTATCTCTTTTGAAAGAAAAGATAGAGTTGATTCCCAGAGACTTAGTATAAGTGTCAATCCAGTACCGTCTGGTGAACTTTTGCTGTAGTGCTCATAGACGTATAAGCCCCAACTCAATGCTCA
>NZ_JBLUXC010000176.1:0-381 GCF_048276795.1 Aeromonas sp. PS2Canimalfood6 | reverse complement strand
CTGCTGGGGCAAGCTGGGGCATCAACAGAAGGTTCACGAGGTGTGGAAGGTGTTTGAGGAGGGATGAACCCCGCTGCTTTGAACGCGTCTAGATCGGCGCGGATCCAGCGATAGAAACTGCGGGGGGCAGTATCGGCAGGAGTAGCCGCGATAAGTGCGCGAGTACGAGCTGCCACTGCCAGGTTGCGGTCTACGGCGAGCTGACGATCTTTGGTGCAAAGGGAAGTACGGATAGCGAAGGGCAAGCCACGGTCACGTAATGACTTAGGCAGCGGGAGACGAGTGTAGTAGGTGCCGGAGGCATTTTTACTCAGATACATGATTGTTCCACCCAGTTGATCCAGGAAAAAAATCACGTAAGTCTAGAAATGAAAAAACCCG
>NZ_JBLUXC010000175.1:0-382 GCF_048276795.1 Aeromonas sp. PS2Canimalfood6 | reverse complement strand
TAGCCGTTCTATGTGATTAACCCAAGGGCTGTAAACTGGCTGGAACACCAGGCAGAACTTGGGATTCTTCTTCAACCATCGCTCGGTCTGTTTGCTTTTGTGAATGATGTAGTTATCGAGGATCAACGTGATGGTTTTGGCTCGTCGGTAGTGGTGGCGCAGCTTTTCCAGCATGGCAATAAACAGCGATGAGTTTTTCTTGATCCCGCTGACGTAAAGTACCCTTCCGTTGCCTGCGTGGAGAACGCCTGCCAGATAATGCTTGGCATTCTGCCCCGGTGTGACAACCCGCTTTTGCTGCGCTCTGAACATCCAGTCGGCTCCTAATTTGGGATTGAGGTCTATATCGACTTCATCCTCATAAAACACCGGATTATCGGCA
>NZ_JBLUXC010000174.1:0-386 GCF_048276795.1 Aeromonas sp. PS2Canimalfood6 | reverse complement strand
GGGTGCTCCACCTTGGCCCGGATGCTGGCTTTCATGTATTCGATGTTGATGGCCGTTTTGTTCTTGCGTGGATGCTGTTTCAAGGTTCTTACCTTGCCGGGGCGCTCGGCGATCAGCCAGTCCACATCCACCTCGGCCAGCTCCTCGCGCTGTGGCGCCCCTTGGTAGCCGGCATCGGCTGAGACAAATTGCTCCTCTCCATGCAGCAGATTACCCAGCTGATTGAGGTCATGCTCGTTGGCCGCGGTGGTGACTAGGCTGTGGGTCAGGCCACTCTTGGCATCGACACCAATGTGGGCCTTCATGCCAAAGTGCCACTGATTGCCTTTCTTGGTCTGATGCATCTGCGGATCGCGTTGCTGCTCTTTGTTCTTGGTCGAGCTGGG
>NZ_JBLUXC010000173.1:0-387 GCF_048276795.1 Aeromonas sp. PS2Canimalfood6 | reverse complement strand
AGAACATCCAGATCATCTCCAAGATCGAAAACCAGGAAGGC
The DNA here is from genome assembly GCF_048276795.1 of Aeromonas sp. PS2Canimalfood6. NCBI lineage: Bacteria > Pseudomonadati > Pseudomonadota > Gammaproteobacteria > Aeromonadales > Aeromonadaceae > Aeromonas > Aeromonas sp. PS2Canimalfood6. The sequence goes on along the minus strand of NZ_JBLUXC010000173.1, from coordinate 346 downwards.
CTGGACAACTTCGACGAGATCCTGGCTGTCTCCGACGGCATCATGGTTGCCCGTGGCGACATGGGTGTCGAGATCCCGGTAGAAGAAGTGATCTTCGCCCAGAAGATGATCATCGAGAAGTGCAACAAAGCCCGCAAAGTGGTCATCACCGCCACCCAGATGCTGGACTCCATGATCAAGAACCCGCGTCCGACTCGCGCCGAAGCCGGCGACGTGGCCAACGCCATCCTGGACGGTACCGACGCAGTCATGCTGTCCGGTGAGTCCGCCAAGGGCAAGTACCCGCTGGAAGCCGTGACCATCATGGCCACCATCTGCGAGCGTACCGATGCCGTGATGCCGTCCA
>NZ_JBLUXC010000172.1:0-395 GCF_048276795.1 Aeromonas sp. PS2Canimalfood6 | reverse complement strand
CCAAATTGTGTGCCCGACGCTTTGCTTGTGAGGCGGATGCCCAAGCTGAGTTGAGCTGTTTTACCGCCAGCTTGATGCTGCTGCAACTGGATGCCGAAGTGGTAGGTGAACCCGTTTATACCCGACATTCCGCACCTATTTGGGGATTTATTTTCGGCGATGATGGCTACACGTTTGTAGCAAATGACGCCCTAGAGGATTTTGAGTGGGTGGTGGCAAAATAGCTGAAATTATCAGATTCATGTTTTTGCCTCCTATGAAATGACGTGAATTGTGTAAGTATTCACCGGAACAGTATTGACACAGGAAAAATGAGACGATCGTCTCTTGATCCCACTTTCCTGCTTGCTTGATCCTGCTCCTTAGATACGCTCCCCCCATGAGCAAAAACACCA
>NZ_JBLUXC010000171.1:0-413 GCF_048276795.1 Aeromonas sp. PS2Canimalfood6 | reverse complement strand
GGAACCACCTGACCCCATGCCGAACTCAGAAGTGAAACGCTGTAGCGCCGATGGTAGTGTGGCATTCGCCATGCGAGAGTAGGACACTGCCAGGCACCCAATACAAGAAACCCCGCTCACTTGAGCGGGGTTTTTTATTGCCTGAAATTCAGCCCTCACTGGAGGGCAAACGGACACTATGGTGCGGTCTCCCGCCGTGTTTTCTGATACTCGCATTCATCATCCCAGCCAATATCGACTTGTTTGTGGCCTGTCTCTGCTCAATATCTATTCGAAGACCCGCGTTCTGGATATAATACCAATCGGATTAAACATTAGGTCAGTTTTATCCAATCTCGGCTACAAAGTGACATCACCCGCTCCACATCGGCAATAAAGTGCTTCCAGGCCGATGTGCAGGCATCAAGGATGTC
>NZ_JBLUXC010000170.1:0-440 GCF_048276795.1 Aeromonas sp. PS2Canimalfood6 | reverse complement strand
TCGGCCAGGGCCGGCAGCTTGATGGAGACGCCCGGCAGGTTGATGCCCTTGTTCTCGCCCAGGTCACCGTTGTTGAGCACTTTACAGATCACTTCGCGCTCGGTGATTTCGATGACGTCCAGGCCAATCAGGCCGTCGTCAACCAGGATGCGGTTGCCGACGCGCAGGTCGCTGGCAAAACCGGCATAGGTGACGGCGACTTTGTCTTTGTTGCCCACCACGGTCTGGTCGGTGGTGAAGGTGAAGGTCTGGCCGGCGACCAGGGAGACGTCGTTGCCGCCTTCGAGCTTGATGGTGCGGATTTCCGGACCCTTGGTGTCCAGCAGGATGGCTGCGTGCTTGCCGGTTTCGGCCATGACAGCGCGCAGGTTGCTGATGCGACCACCGTGTTCGGCGTAGTCGCCGTGGGAGAAGTTCAGGCGCATGACGTTCATGCCGGC
>NZ_JBLUXC010000169.1:0-452 GCF_048276795.1 Aeromonas sp. PS2Canimalfood6 | reverse complement strand
ACACCGAGATCAGCGGCAAGGTGGACGTGGAAGTGAGCCTGCCGGGCGATGCCAAGGCCGGGGACACCCTCAAGGTGAGCGGCCAGGCCGACCGCCTGTTGACCGATGCCGACATCACGGCGGGCAAGGTGGGTTACGAGTTTGACCGTCCGGCGGACGGCGTGACGCTGACCGTGACCGCCACCATCGTGGACGCGGCGGGCAACGTCTCGCTGCCGGGCAGCGACAGCGCCACCATGGGCGACACCACCGCGACCGGCGCGCCGACCGTGGTCATCACCGAAGACGTGAACAACGACGGCACCATCAGCCACACCGAGATCAGCGGCAAGGTGGACGTGGAAGTGAGCCTGCCGGGCGATGCCAAGGCCGGGGACACCCTCAAGGTGAGCGGCCAGGCCGACCGCCTGTTGACCGATGCCGACATCACGGCGGGCAAGGTGGGTTACGAG
>NZ_JBLUXC010000168.1:0-458 GCF_048276795.1 Aeromonas sp. PS2Canimalfood6 | reverse complement strand
TTGAGCAGTCTCAAGGCCGCGCAGGAGTGCCGTTATCTGGTCGGCGATGCCGCACTGTACTGCGCCGATACCTTGCAATTACTGGCGCAACAGCAGCAACTATTTGTGACCCGGGTGCCCGTCACTCTCAATGAGGCAAAGCAGGCCGTGGCAACCATAGGTGCACAACCGCTGACCGCTCTGGGCAATGGCTATCATGGCCGTTGGCAACACGCGAATTATGCCGGGGTCGCGCAACGTTGGTTGCTGGTGCGCAGCGAACAAGCCAGCCACCGCGAGCAGCAGACATTGGCCAAAAACCTGCTCAAAGACAGTACCCGCGAGCTCAAAGCCTTCGCCAAATTGTGTGCCCGACGCTTTGCTTGTGAGGCGGATGCCCAAGCTGAGTTGAGCTGTTTTACCGCCAGCTTGATGCTGCTGCAACTGGATGCCGAAGTGGTAGGTGAACCCGTTTATAC
>NZ_JBLUXC010000167.1:0-474 GCF_048276795.1 Aeromonas sp. PS2Canimalfood6 | reverse complement strand
AGCGTCGGATCAAGCGGTACTCGACCTTGCCGGACTTCACCACCATATCCAGCACCTCGGCCCGACAGCGCCGCCGTCCTGCCTCTTTCAGTGACAGTCCCGCCAGTTTTGGCACTTCCCGCCCATCACCGCGCCAGGCCTGGATTATCTTGGGGTTCAGGCTTTGCGTTCCTCGCACCAGATAAAATCCGCCAGCGTCGTTCACCTGCTCAAACCAGGCCCTGTCAATGTAACCCGCGTCAGCCAGCAGCAGGCAGTTGGCCAGCTTGTGAGCCTCAGGGAGAAATTGCCGCTCCCCTGCGGTATCGGCAGACACACTCATGCACAGTGGGCTCTGCTCCGACAGAGACATGGTCATATGGCACTCGATAGCCGCCGGACTGATGGTCTTGAACCGGCCGGGAAAGTCAGCCGCCAGACGCCGGTGCACCGCGAAGGAGGTGCCATCGTGCAATAACACCTGCTTGAACGCGC
>NZ_JBLUXC010000166.1:0-480 GCF_048276795.1 Aeromonas sp. PS2Canimalfood6 | reverse complement strand
GTACTCTTCGAATACCTTGACAGGCTGCCTGAATCCGAGACATTTCCGAGGTCGTAGGTTGAGCCACTGCTCCGCTCTCCTGACATCCTCGTCCGTGACCTCTCTCAGGTCTGTTCCCTTTGGGATAAACTGCCTCAACAGCCCATTGCTGTTCTCGTTCAGACCGCGCTCCCACGAAGAGTAAGGGTGCGCAAAGTAAGTCTCGGCACCCAGCGCTTCCTCTATCGCCTTGTGTTCGGCAAACTCGCCGCCGTTGTCAAAGGTGATGGTATGCACCTGCTCGATGTAGGGCGTTAACATCTCGATTATCGCATCCCGCACCACCCCAGCCTGTTTGCTCGCGACCCGCTTGACCAGATAGAGCCGGCTCTTGCGCTCCACCAGGGTGACCAGTGCACCTGTGCCTTGCTTGCCCAGCACCGTGTCCGCCTCCCAATCACCGAGCCGCTCCCGGCTATCGACGATAGCCGGCCGTTCATC
>NZ_JBLUXC010000165.1:0-493 GCF_048276795.1 Aeromonas sp. PS2Canimalfood6 | reverse complement strand
GTGGTGCAATCAGGCCGCCCGATGAAGCAGGAACCCGGTACTGCGCGAGCAGCTATCACCCAGTAATGGGAATCCCCCTCCTGTGACGCGAAGCGCTAAGGTGGGGGAGGATGTCAAGCTCGCACCCCTGATAGGGATTGATGGAGCGACTGAAGGGAAGATCCGGCGAATCGTTGTAGCTGATGATGCTGCGGGCGCTGATCTCCGTCACCTCGGTGCGGGGAGCGCTGGCGGCAAATGCCGCGTCCCAGTCGCTCTGACTCCAGCCGTCGTCAACGGTTTCTATTTGCGGGCCGCTGAAGCGGTGCTCGACATTGTGGTTCGCGCCTCGTCCTGCCATCACATCACCAATGCACTGTTTATATATACAGTTACCTGATTACCCATGATTAGCAGTCACCACGAGCTATACTGATCTTACGTACAGTTACTGAGGTGCGAGATCATGGCCAAAAGCAAAGTCCAATTCCAGAAAGGCTACAGCCTGTTTGAT
>NZ_JBLUXC010000164.1:0-508 GCF_048276795.1 Aeromonas sp. PS2Canimalfood6 | reverse complement strand
AGGTCGCTCGGCGCCTCAACATCTGTGCAGAAGGGTTGGCCAATGATGCCTTGCTCGCGGACAGTGCCCTGTCTCAGGCCCGTCAGCGACTCGGCAAACAGCCGCTCGAGTGGCTGTTCAAACAGTGCGCCGATGTGTGGGGGCGGGAACGTTATCCTGAAGACCATTGGCACGGTTTACAGGTCTTTGCCATCGATGGGGCCCTGTTCCGAACCCAGGATATGCCTGAACTCAGAGCACATTTCGGCTCGGGTAACACCTCAACCAACCGGCAGACACCCTACCCGATGCTGCGGTTGGTCACGCTCATGAATGTCCGCTCGCATGTCATTGCCAACGCGGCCATCAGCCCGTACCGCAAAGGGGAAATCCCCCTGGCCAGCGAGTTCATTCACTCATTGCCGGACAAGTCAGTGACCCTGCTGGATAAAGGCTTCTTCGGTGCCGACCTGTTGCTGCGTATTCAGGCCGAAGACACCGACCGTCACTGGCTCATCCCGGAACGCAA
>NZ_JBLUXC010000163.1:0-513 GCF_048276795.1 Aeromonas sp. PS2Canimalfood6 | reverse complement strand
GATCCGTAACCTCGATCACCTTGGTTTGGTCGCCGCACTCTGCCAGGAACTGGGCATTGCCCGCATGATCGATGCCTTGCTCCCCAAAACCCCGCCTTTCAAGGTCTCACATGGTGAAGCCTTGGTCGCCATGATAGTGAACGGCCTCGGCTTTCACAGCAGCACCCTGCACATGTTCCCGCAATTCTTCGCTAACAAGCCGGTTGAGCGCCTGATTGGCCCCGGGATCTGTGCTGATGACCTCAATGATGATGTGCTCGGTCGCTGTCTCGATGCCCTCTTTGAGGCCGATGTCAGCGCCTTGTATCAGGTGATGGCGGCGCAAGTTGTCGAGCGGCTGGGGCTCAAAAGCACCGCAGTGCACCTCGATATTACCAGCTTCCACGTCGATGGCGCCTATGACTGTGCCGATGGGGATCTGGTCGGTAAGCTGCAACTGGTGCGTGGTTATAGTCGTGATCACCGGCCAGAGCTGAATCAAGTGATCCTTGAGCTCATCTGTGAAAATCAGGC
>NZ_JBLUXC010000162.1:0-547 GCF_048276795.1 Aeromonas sp. PS2Canimalfood6 | reverse complement strand
GGTGCTTACTGCTGAATTCACTGTCGGCGAAGGTAAGTTGATGACTCATGATGAACCCTGCTCCATGGCTCCAGATGACAAACATGATCTCATATCAGGGACTTGTTCGCACCTTCCCTAGGAAAAAAATCACCTAGTTTGTTGTCTTCGCCTGGAAAGTCCTTCTCTGGCATATAAACACCTGCGAGGGCATGTAAGATGGATGATTTTCCACTTCCATTTGGCCCTAAGATCGCGGTCAATGCATGAGGGGTAAATGTCAATTCATTTAAATCGTTTAGGCATTTTAATTTTTTAATGTTTATGGAGTTTATAGTTTGCCCTGTAATGGTTTTTACCGTGTTAGGTTGTCTTGCCACAGTTTCAGTCCTATCTATTAGTTTTAAAAAATTAAAATGCTATTTGTATGTGAGAGAGTTTACTCTTGGGAAGGTGCGAACAAGTCCCTGATATGAGATCATGTTTGTCATCTGGAGCCATGGAGCAGGGTTCATCATGAGTCATCAACTTACCTTCGCCGACAGTGAATTCAGCAGTAAGCACCGTC
>NZ_JBLUXC010000161.1:0-554 GCF_048276795.1 Aeromonas sp. PS2Canimalfood6 | reverse complement strand
TATCCGGGAGACACACGGCGGGTGCTAACGTCCGTCGTGAAGAGGGAAACAACCCAGACCGCCGGCTAAGGTCCCAAAGTTCTGGTTAAGTGGGAAACGATGTGGGAAGGCTCAGACAGCTAGGATGTTGGCTTAGAAGCAGCCATCATTTAAAGAAAGCGTAATAGCTCACTAGTCGAGTCGGCCTGCGCGGAAGATGTAACGGGGCTCAAACCAGGCACCGAAGCCGCGGATTCACGCTAAGCGTGAGTGGTAGGGGAGCGTTCTGTAAGTCTGCGAAGGTGTATCGAGAGGTATGCTGGAGATATCAGAAGTGCGAATGCTGACGTAAGTAACGATAAAGGGGGTGAAAAGCCTCCTCGCCGGAAGACCAAGGGTTCCTGTCCAACGTTAATCGGGGCAGGGTGAGTCGACCCCTAAGGTGAGGCCGAAAGGCGTAATCGATGGGAAGCAGGTTAATATTCCTGCACGACTTGTAATTGCGATGGGGGGACGGAGAAGGCTAGGTGGGCCAGGCGACGGTTGTCCTGGTGAAAGTGCGTAGGTGGTGTTTC
>NZ_JBLUXC010000160.1:0-563 GCF_048276795.1 Aeromonas sp. PS2Canimalfood6 | reverse complement strand
CATGTACAGGATCTTTAGCGCCAACCAATTGAAATAGATATAAAAAAGGCTTCGTTTGTGATCTAATTTTATCGCCAAACAAAATCAACACGCGCGAAGCCTATGACCATTATTAATGCTAATCACTATCTGGAGCAACTCCTGGCTCCCGCCGCACTCGAGCGCATTGCTCGGCTCTGCAAGTTTTGTCTGCGTCAGCGCGCCATTACCCCTGCCATGCTCGTACCTGCACTGTTGCGGGCCATGGGGGGCGACCAGGTCAATGACATTGCCAGCTTACACCGTCATTTCAATGCCTTGCAGCTGACGAAAGAGCATCAGGTTTCTTACAAACCGTTTCACAATCAGCTGCGTAAAGAGAGCTTTGCCCTGTTTATGAAAGCGCTGGTCGAACGGGCCATCGCCTTGCGTATCGACCATCAACTCAAAGCGGCCTCCCTCGGCGCGTTCAAGCAGGTGTTATTGCACGATGGCACCTCCTTCGCGGTGCACCGGCGTCTGGCGGCTGACTTTCCCGGCCGGTTCAAGACCATCAGTCCGGCGGCTATCGAGTGCCATATGAC
>NZ_JBLUXC010000159.1:0-589 GCF_048276795.1 Aeromonas sp. PS2Canimalfood6 | reverse complement strand
CCAAACACACCACCACCATCACCCTGCTGTCGCCGTGCATCATATTGATATTGCCTCCTTCTGGCCAGGTTATACCGTCATCGCCCAAGCGCTTTCTGCCAACCATCACACCCTGTTTACCCTTGAGCCTCGCGCCGACCTGTTGCCCCGTTGTCGCCGATGCCTGCAACCCACGCCATTGATCCACGACCAACGTATCCGCCGGGTGCGTGAGCGAGACCTATTTGACCGACAAGTCTGGTTACAACTGCCTGTTCGCCGCGTCGACTGTCTGCGCTGTGGTCGCGTCAGTGAACATATCGACTGGCTCCCCTCTGGCTCCCGCCTCACCCGGCGCATGCAGTGCTGGATTGAAGCGCTCGTTCAGTACCTCCCCATCCGCCATGTCAGCCAGCTCACCGGGGTCGGTTGGCACACCATCAAGGAGATCGACAAGCGCCGTTTGCAGACCAGTGTGGGCACCATCGAACTTGGGGAGGTGCGGCGGCTGGTGATGGATGAGTTTGCCCTGCACAAGGGACACCGCTATGCCACCGTGATCATGGATGCCGAGCGAACCCGCGTCCTGTGGGTGGGGCACGGCAACAGC
>NZ_JBLUXC010000158.1:0-590 GCF_048276795.1 Aeromonas sp. PS2Canimalfood6 | reverse complement strand
TCATGTACAGGACCTTAAGCGTTGAGTCCCTTTAAAACTCCTTCCAAGGTCCTGTTCTGTATCGATTTTCTCTGCTTGGTTCGGCAAGCGTTCTTGGCCAAATAATCAGCTGCCCATTCCAGTCTTTCCCTTATTTCTGTCAGCGCTCTATGGGCCACTGCTTCCAATAGCGGCAACCACCATGTCGTACTGTTCTTTGACGCTTTCAACATCGATAGCTTCCCTGTCATCACACTCTGCGCGACCCGCCTTTTCATCACCAGCGACAGCAAACTCGTCCACACCAATCCCTCGGCGATGGCTTTCTCCCCCGTCACAAACCCCTTGAGCCGGTTGTGCGATTTCCACTCTTTAAATAACAACTCCACCTGCCAACGGCAGCGATACAGGCTCATCACCTGCTCTGCTGACCATGCCGCTCGCGGCAGGTTGGTCATCCACAAGCAGAACCGCTTTTCCTCGGCAAACCAGCGTCGGATCAAGCGGTACTCGACCTTGCCGGACTTCACCACCATATCCAGCACCTCGGCCCGACAGCGCCGCCGTCCTGCCTCTTTCAGTGACAGTCCCGCCAGTTTTGGCACTTCCCG
>NZ_JBLUXC010000157.1:0-615 GCF_048276795.1 Aeromonas sp. PS2Canimalfood6 | reverse complement strand
CGTCAAATATGACACCGCCTGGATGCTCAAGCACAAGCTGCTGCAAGCCATGAAAGAGTCCGATGACAAGCAGCCCATCAGCGGCATCATTCAGCTCGATGATGTCTACTGGGGTGGCGAGCACCGTGGTGGCAAACGGGGTCGGGGCGCGGCAGGCAAGACGCCGTTTGTGGCAGCAGTGGCCCTGAACAAGGAAGGACATCCAATCAAGATGCGGATGACGGTGGTCGATGGTTTCAAAACCAAGTCCGTTGCTGATTGGGCAAAACGGCATATTGCCAGTGGTAGCGCGGTGATATCCGATGGATTGGCCTGTTTCAAAGCGGTCAAGGAGGCCAATTGTGAGCACCTGGGTGTTGTCACCGGGGGCAACCTGGACTGGCTGGATCATCCGGCATTCAACTGGGTAAACACGATGATAGGAAATGTGAAAAACTCGCTGCGGGGCAGTTGCCATACGCTCGGAGCGAAGCATTTACCAAGGCATCTTGCGGAATACTGCTTCCGGTTTAATCATCGTTTTGACCTCAAGAGCATGTTGGTTGAATTGGGGCATGCAGTCGTGGCAAGCCCTCCGATGCCATATCGGCTCTTGAAGCTGGCTGAGGGTCATGG
>NZ_JBLUXC010000156.1:0-638 GCF_048276795.1 Aeromonas sp. PS2Canimalfood6 | reverse complement strand
CTACGCTTACACACCCCACCTATCAACGTTGTGGTCTCCAACGGCCCTTTAGGACCCTCAAGGGGTCAGGGATGACTCATCTCAGGGCTCGCTTCCCGCTTAGATGCTTTCAGCGGTTATCGATTCCGAACTTAGCTACCGGGCAGTGCCACTGGCGTGACAACCCGAACACCAGAGGTTCGTTCACTCCGGTCCTCTCGTACTAGGAGCAACTCCCTTCAATCATCCAACGCCCACGGCAGATAGGGACCGAACTGTCTCACGACGTTCTGAACCCAGCTCGCGTACCACTTTAAATGGCGAACAGCCATACCCTTGGGACCGACTTCAGCCCCAGGATGTGATGAGCCGACATCGAGGTGCCAAACACCGCCGTCGATATGAACTCTTGGGCGGTATCAGCCTGTTATCCCCGGAGTACCTTTTATCCGTTGAGCGATGGCCCTTCCATTCAGAACCACCGGATCACTATGACCTACTTTCGTACCTGCTCGACCTGTCCGTCTCGCAGTTAAGCTGGCTTATGCCATTGCACTAACCTCCTGATGTCCGACCAGGATTAGCCAACCTTCGTGCTCCTCCGTTACTCTTTGGGAGGAGACCGCCCCAGTCAAACTACCCACCAGGCACTGTCCGCG
>NZ_JBLUXC010000155.1:0-640 GCF_048276795.1 Aeromonas sp. PS2Canimalfood6 | reverse complement strand
TAAAAAGTGTGAAGGCGATCCTGACTATAAAGTTAACTGCATATCACAGGCCTATAAGTATTTGTTTTGTAGGCAAAAAACTATTTTTAATTTTTAACAAAATGTTCACGATCTCGCCCTGATGCTAGATCCACAATCCGAGCTAATCCTACAGAACGTTCAATTCCGAGAAAGTCAATTATTTTGGATAAATAGTTGTGAGCATCTTGTTCAAATACAATCGTTCTTGCTGTATCAATGATTTCTTGATAATCGTTATCTAGCTCATTATCGTTAATTTCAGTTAGCATAGAGTGGATGTGTCGTTCTGGATTAAACCCCTCCGGCAAAATAAATTCTGAAATTTTAGATAAAGCATTCCCCCTCAAATCTACAGCTCTACGGTCATCACCACTAATTACTTTATTGATGGCATTTTCTTTCTGCTCTACCGTTCTATAGACATCCCCATCCAAGATGTAGATGTTTCTGCTAACATCTTCATTTCTGAGCAAGGCTCCACCTAATATTGTGAATGCATTAGGGAAGGTGCGAATAAGCGGGGAAATTCTTCTCGGCTGACTCAGTCATTTCATTTCTTCATGTTTGAGCCGATTTTTTCTCCCGTAAATGCCTTGAATCAGCCTATTTAGACCGTTTC
>NZ_JBLUXC010000154.1:0-665 GCF_048276795.1 Aeromonas sp. PS2Canimalfood6 | reverse complement strand
CCTTCCGGCGTTGGCAGGATGCAGGCCGGATTGATGCCATTCTGGAAGCGCTGCAACTCAAGCTCAATGAAGAAGGGCTCATCGATTTCGACCTGTGGTGCCTGGACGGCTCCAATGTCAGAGCATCCAAAGATGCTGCCGGTGCACGTAAAAAAACACCTCAATGAATCAAGCCCTTGGCCGTTCGCGGGGAGGTTTCGGCAGCAAAATTCACTTGGTCACGGACGGTCATGGCTTACCACTGAGCTTCTGCCTGTCACCGGGGCAATCAGCAGAAATCAGCTATGCAACAAGCGCGTTGGCCATGGCGAGGATACCAACGTCATCAGGTCGCTACCGAACACGGCCAACGCATCTTGCCGCAGACAAGGCCTATAGCAGCAAAGCCTTTCGAGCCGAGCTACGGCGGAGAAGGATAAAAGCGGTCATTCCGCAACGCAGCTACCAGCAACGGCGCCATAAGGGGCGTCCATTGGTACTGGACAAGGTGCATTACCGCAGGCGCAATGTCGTGGAGCGGTGCTTCGGTTGGTTGAAGAAGTTTCGCCGGTTTTCAACGAGATATGAAAAGCTAGCCAAGAGTTTTGCAGCCTTTATCAAACTGGCTTTCTGCCTTCGCTACTTGCGCGAGTTATGTGTGGACAGAAAACCAGCATTTTGAGAAC
>NZ_JBLUXC010000152.1:0-679 GCF_048276795.1 Aeromonas sp. PS2Canimalfood6 | reverse complement strand
CTCTTACCGACTGCTCACGGCTTATCGCAGGTTAGTACGTCCTTCATCGCCTCTGACTGCCAAGGCATCCACCATGTACGCTTAGTCACTTAACCATACAACCCCAAGAAGTGTCGGTGAAACCGGCACAGCTTGTTGTCGTACAACAAGGACCAAATAAAATTTGGTTTTCGCCAAGAAGTTTCCAAAGCACTTGTAACAAATGTTTGAGAACTACTTTTTAAATCAGCTTTCCAGATTGTTAAAGAGCAAACTTCGTAAAGAAGTCAAAGGCATACATTGAACGAGATGTTCAACTCATGGCTTTGTCTTCTGACAAATACAGTACGATATGGTGGAGCTATGCGGGATCGAACCGCAGACCTCCTGCGTGCAAAGCAGGCGCTCTCCCAGCTGAGCTATAGCCCCGTAATCGAAGTGGTGGGTCTGAGTGGACTCGAACCACCGACCTCACCCTTATCAGGGGTGCGCTCTAACCACCTGAGCTACAGACCCACTTCGTGTACTGTCTCTAAACTTGAATCAAGGCAATCTGTGTGAACACTCAACAACTTCGTACATCTTAAGGTAAGGAGGTGATCCAACCCCAGGTTCCCCTAGGGTTACCTTGTTACGACTTCACCCCAGTCATGAATCACACCGTGGTAAACGCCCTCCCGAAGGTTAAGCTATCTACTTC
>NZ_JBLUXC010000151.1:0-697 GCF_048276795.1 Aeromonas sp. PS2Canimalfood6 | reverse complement strand
GGCCTTGTTGCTCAAATCGGGGAACTATCTGTCATCTCGGTGATCTGATCCTGTAGCGCAGTCTCCGAGAGCATCAGATGGGCAAGTCCAAGCACAAGATCAGCAACTGGCAGCAGTACAACCAAGCCTTGGTGCAACGCGGTTCGTTGACCATCTGGATGGACGAACAAGCCATTAAGCAGTGGCATTGCCTGGTCCACCATGGCCGCCGAGGGAGAGGTTTCCACTACAGTGACACCGCCATTGAGACGGCCCTGATGCTAAAAGGCTTGTTCAAGTTGCCGCTGCGGGCGCTAGAAGGCTTCATTAACTCGTTGTTCCAACTGATGGCGGTGCCTTTGCAGTCGCCGGACTATAGCTGTATCAGCAAGCGCGCCAAGACCGTCGACATCAAGTACCGCCTCCCCAGCCAAGGCCCGGTGGCTCACTTGGTCATTGATGCCACCGGCCTCAAGGTCTATGGCGAAGGCGAATGGAAAATTCGCAAACACGGCAAGGAGAAGCGACGAGTGTGGCGCAAGCTCCACTTGGCGGTGGATGCCACAACCCATGCGGTCATCGCTGCCGAAGTCAGCCTGGAGACGGTGGCGGATAACGAGGTGTTACCGACGTTGCTCAACCCCTTACGACGCAAGATAAAACAGGTCAGCGCCGATGGTGCGTATGACACCAAGGCCTGTCATGCGCTACTGAAGAA
>NZ_JBLUXC010000150.1:0-745 GCF_048276795.1 Aeromonas sp. PS2Canimalfood6 | reverse complement strand
CTTGGCATTCTGCCCCGGTGTGACAACCCGCTTTTGCTGCGCTCTGAACATCCAGTCGGCTCCTAATTTGGGATTGAGGTCTATATCGACTTCATCCTCATAAAACACCGGATTATCGGCATCACAGCGGGCCAGCGCGGCGTCGATATTCGCCATTTTTTCCTGATAGGCTGGGTCTTTTATCCGCAAGGTCGGCACGGGCCTGCGCCAGACAATGCCCATACGAGGTAACCATCGGCGGAGCGTGGAGGCTGCCACATTGAGCCCTGTTAACCGATTGATTTTTATAGCCAATAGTTCAGTACACCAACGGCTGCGCTGATAACCAAAATCTTGCGGAGAAAACTGCATGAGCAGCACCAGTAAGGTGACAATCTTGGCGATAGGTAAGACTGGGGCACGGCCAGCCGGTAAGGCTTCTAGCGCATCTATGCCTTCATCTCGATACCACCGAAGCCAACGACCGATGGTCGAGCGCGCAGCGCCGGTAAGGTGATGAACATCGGTGATCGTGCGTCCTTCATGTAACAGCAAGATGGCCATCAAGCGACGAGCATGTCCTTTATCACGGGTGGCATGGATGATTTTGTGAATGCGGCGCCGTTGTGGTCGTGGCAGAGGTGGTAGGATAGGCATCAACTCAGTCCTTTGGGTGTGGCTTGTTTTGTTTAGCGACTAATCAGATCGCACAAACTGGACTGAGTTCCCTTCCTCCGGTGATCTACTATTCGGAACAGCTATTTAG
>NZ_JBLUXC010000149.1:0-763 GCF_048276795.1 Aeromonas sp. PS2Canimalfood6 | reverse complement strand
CGTGAATACATAGCGTAGCGAGGCGAACCGGGAGAACTGAAACATCTAAGTACCCCGAGGAAAAGAAATCAACCGAGATTCCCTCAGTAGCGGCGAGCGAACGGGGATTAGCCCTTAAGCATCTTGGAAGTTAGTGGAACGGTCCTGGAAAGGCCGGCGATACAGGGTGATAGCCCCGTACACGAAAACAACCTTGATGTGAAATCGAGTAGGGCGGGACACGTGACATCCTGTCTGAATATGGGGGGACCATCCTCCAAGGCTAAATACTCCTGACTGACCGATAGTGAACCAGTACCGTGAGGGAAAGGCGAAAAGAACCCCTGTGAGGGGAGTGAAATAGAACCTGAAACCGTGTACGTACAAGCAGTGGGAGCCCTTCGGGGTGACTGCGTACCTTTTGTATAATGGGTCAGCGACTTACATTTTGTAGCGAGGTTAACCGTATAGGGGAGCCGTAGGGAAACCGAGTCTTAACTGGGCGTCTAGTTGCAAGGTGTAGACCCGAAACCGGGTGATCTAGCCATGGGCAGGTTGAAGGTTGAGTAACATCAACTGGAGGACCGAACCCACTAACGTTGCAAAGTTAGGGGATGACCTGTGGCTGGGGGTGAAAGGCCAATCAAACTCGGAGATAGCTGGTTCTCCCCGAAAGCTATTTAGGTAGCGCCTCGGACGAATACTACTGGGGGTAGAGCACTGTTTGGGCTAGGGGGTCATCCCGACTTACCAACCCCATGCAAACTCCGAATACCAGTAAGTA
>NZ_JBLUXC010000148.1:0-778 GCF_048276795.1 Aeromonas sp. PS2Canimalfood6 | reverse complement strand
TGACGGCGCTTACTGCTGAATTCACTGTCGGCGAAGGTAAGTTGATGACTCATGATGAACCCTGTTCCATGGCTCCAGATGACAAACATGATCTCATATCAGGGACTTGTTCGCACCTTCCCTGGTTGATTGGCTATCAGTTCTTCAAGCAGCTAGCAACCATGTTTATGTCTGTGTGGGCTGGCTCTATGTATGAGGTGATGGGCTTTCGTGAAACCTACTTGGTATTGGGCATTATTGCCGCAACTTTCACCTTTATTTCTATTTTTACCCTCTCAGGAATGGGGCCACTTGGGCTGTTAAAGGGTAGAACGATGGTTTCAAAAAAAGCCGCCAGTTACTAACCGAATGTTTTGTAATCAGAGATTTGAAAAAGGTTATAAAAGATGAATAACAGTATGACGTTACAACAAATCATTTATCGTGCCGATTGGCAAACACAGGCTGTGACCAGTGTAAATCGTTTACCCGCCCATACCCCCATGTTCAGCTGGCGCAGCGAAACCGATGCCAGGGGTGATCTGGCCTCTTCCTCCCGTCTCTTGCTCGATGGCGAGTGGCGCTTCTCCTTCTTTGCCGCTCCCGAATTGGTGCCCGAGAGCTGGCTGGCGCAGGATCTGGTGGATGCTTGCCCCATTACAGTGCCGGGCAACTGGCCAGGGCCGACGCATGATCATTCTCTGCACAAGTTGATCAAGTCTCGATCAGTTGAACGGCTCCAAGTACGATTTTAATTGTACCTTGCGTTGCCAAGCTGTAAATAGTCGAGATCTTAACC
>NZ_JBLUXC010000147.1:0-786 GCF_048276795.1 Aeromonas sp. PS2Canimalfood6 | reverse complement strand
AAAGGGAACAGACCTGAGAGAGGTCACGGACGAGGATGTCAGGAGAGCGGAGCAGTGGCTCAACCTACGACCTCGGAAATGTCTCGGATTCAGGCAGCCTGTCAAGGTATTCGAAGAGTACCGTCAGGCGGCATAGGCGAGTGTCGCACTTCGAAGTTGAATTCGCGAAATCAAGGGCTATTTATCATGAATGGAAGCACTGTCTATGATGCAAAAGATTCCTATTAATCGGCGGAAATACAATAAGTTAGTTGCCAATGAGATGTTGGAAGACTTCGCGCTGCGCTTTACCTCGAAACGCGCCCGCAAATGGTCTGCGACCTGGATCGCCAATAGCGCACTGGGTATTGTCTCGTTTCTGGTTTTAGAAGCGTTGGGCGGCTCGATTACGCTCTCTTATGGTTCCATCAATGCACTGTGGGCTATCGCAGCCGTTTCCGTAGTCGTGATTTTCAGCGGCATCCCAATCTGCTATTACGCATCCAAATATGGGGTAGACATTGACTTACTCAGCCGTGGTGCTGGGTTTGGTTATATCGGTTCCACCATTGTTTCGCTGATATACGCCTCGTTTACCTTTATCTTTTTCGCGCTGGAAGCCGCGATCATGTCGATGGCGTTGGAACTGCTATTGGGCATCCCGCTGTTTTGGGGCTATATCATCAGCAGGGCGAGATCGTGAACATTTTGTTAAAAATTAAAAATAGTTTTTTGCCTACAAAACAAATACTTATAGGCCTGTGATATGCAGTTAACTTTATAGTCAGGATCGCCTTCACACTTTTT
>NZ_JBLUXC010000146.1:0-794 GCF_048276795.1 Aeromonas sp. PS2Canimalfood6 | reverse complement strand
CGACATCCTTGATGCCTGCACATCGGCCTGGAAGCACTTTATTGCCGATGTGGAGCGGGTGATGTCACTTTGTAGCCGAGATTGGATAAAACTGACCTAATGTTTAATCCGATTGGTATTAGATTTAATGAACTAGTAATCAGAGCCGCTACGTTAAATGATATGAACAGTATCTATACTATGGGTTATGATGCTTGGGGAGATGGATTAGAACTCAACAAGTATTTGTTTTTCTGTAATAATTCTGAAAAATATAAAAAAGGAACCTGGTATATTCTTGAAGAACGCAATTGTATTCTAAGTTCTATTATATGTTATTCACTACCTTCCATTTCTGACATTTCAACCATAGGTATAGGGTCTCTATCTACAGTTTCTGATAAAAGGCGAAATGGCTTTGCCAGAATACTATTAGACGCAGTAAAAAAAGAGTATTGCAACCAATTTAAAACAAGAGCATTTATTCTTTATTCCGACATTAACCCTGACTACTACAAGATATCAGGATTCGAACCTTTACCAGATTTTCTTCAAAAGAAAAAAGATACTACATGTATGGTTAATTGTAATGCCATCGACATGAAAACAATAATTGAAAACTTTAGAAAAAACGCTCCATTATATTTCTAGCACCTACTGTTTTGTAGAGTTGTACCAAAACTAACATAAGGAAACCTGATTACCCATGATTAGCAGTCACCACGAGCTATACTGATCTTACGTACAGTTACTGAGGTGCGAGATCATGGCCAAAAGCAAAGTCCAATTCCAGAAAGGCTACAGCCTGTTTGATT
>NZ_JBLUXC010000145.1:0-801 GCF_048276795.1 Aeromonas sp. PS2Canimalfood6 | reverse complement strand
CAAGTTACCCGCCCGCCGAGAACGAAGTTACCCAAGGTGCATCAAAGCCAAACCACAGAAGTATGCGACGAGAAAACCTAGTAAAAACAATGCCAGTCAGGCTTAACTGACTGGCATTAGGGCTCAACCTCGAGCTCAATCTGATGGATGCGTCTTCCGGCTTCAAATCCATGCTGGAGAAAAAACACCAGAGTGCCTGGATGGCCTGGAGCGGTGGTCGCTATCCCGCCTATTGGGAACACTTCCATAAGGTCAATGCCAACAAGCCCCAGACCAACAACATCATGAACATCGATGACGACAGGATCTCTGCCCTGGTGGAGCAATACGACAAGGCGTTCGATTTCGGCAAGAAGGCCGACCTCTCCCGCCAGATCCAGCAGCGACTCTATGAGCTCGCCAGCTTCGTCCCCGCCTATCAGGTGCCCTATACCCGGGCCGGCGCCTGGCGCTGGGTACGCCTGCCCAAGGTGCCGGCAACCCCCCAGAGCGACTTGCTCTACTGGCCCCTTGACGGCTCCAACTCGGGTTACAGCTTCGGCGGCCTGCTCTGGATTGACGAAGCGGCAAAGGCGCAGACCCGGGCCGCCATCAAAGGGGGGCAGACCTTCCCGTCAGTGACCATCACGGATACCACCTACCAGCAAAAATAGGGCAGCCGGCACCGTCATCCCCAAAACAAAATCTATGGTCACCCCCTTTTTTGCAACCTTGATTTCGGGTGTTGTGGTTGGCTTGCTTAAATCTATCCGGCGTCTTGATGGAGAATGTTCTCCGCGCCACGATGAGAATCGCGCCTGA
>NZ_JBLUXC010000144.1:0-829 GCF_048276795.1 Aeromonas sp. PS2Canimalfood6 | reverse complement strand
GCGGCTGAACTTCAGGCCGCGCAAATGCTTGGGATTTAAACAGCCACAGGTGGTTTTTGACGAACTTCTGAAAGCAGCCTGATTTTTAATCGGGAATTGCACTTCGAAGTTGAATTCGCGACTGTCAATCTATATATGATCTTTTAATAAAATGGCTTAGACATGAAGCATTAGTTAGAAAAAAACATGGTACACAAGCAATTAATATTGATGAAGCCTCATTCCTATATCAATGCTGTATAGAAAATGAACCATACTTTGAACCTAATGCTTTACTATTTTTCTTAGATATATCAATTACTCCATTTGATTTTATTAGACAAACAATTCTTTCAAATTCATATCAAGCTCTATGTGACAATAGAAATGATAGTTATCAAGCGCGCGTAACAGAATGGCGTAAACCTGATAACAAAAAAATAGAAAGAGCCCGTAAAATAATAAAAGTAATGCAGCAAATGGTTAGCGTACTAAGTCTTTTTGAAGCTATAGGAAATGGGAAGGTAGAATATTCTGACTCGGCAAATATATTTTATGAGCTGAAATTACTTATTAACAAATAAGCATAATTACTGCTATATACACAAAGGAGGTCGTGATTTCTGTCGAGCAAATAATATTTTTATTTGAAAAACACCTTGAATTGGTAAAGCTGGAAGTTGAGGTGTTTGGGGTTAACCCAACAGATTGTACAGAGCTAGTTATCACCCGACATTCCGCACCTGATTTAGGAATAAATTTGCCGATAGCGCTCACCCAATACCTCCAAAATGATCTGCTGGTCTCCTGTTAGCTCCGTTACTTGTGGCGGAGCTTCTCCCAGTCGATA
>NZ_JBLUXC010000143.1:0-831 GCF_048276795.1 Aeromonas sp. PS2Canimalfood6 | reverse complement strand
CAACCTGTTTCGGGCGGACCAAATGATACGTCAGTGGGAGAGATCTCACTAAAAACTGGGAATAACGCCTTAAATGGCGAAGAAACGGTCTAAATAGGCTGATTCAAGGCATTTACGGGAGTAAAAAATCGGCTCAAACATGAAGAAATGAAATGACTGAGTCAGCCGAGAAGAATTTCCCCGCTTATTCGCACCTTCCCTAGTTATTGAAAATCAGCCTTAAACACAAGGAACGTAAAATGAGAATGAAATTGACTGGGTTGCTATGTAGTTTGGCTCTGACTGGTTGCGCAACAGCCTATCAGCCCTACAGCTATTTCGGTGGTGGTGGATATTCTGACGTGCAGCTTGCAGAAAATGTATTTCAGGTAACCGTAGAAGCAAATGGTTTTACGACAAGCGCCGATGCAGCTGATCTTGCTATGCTGCGGTCAGCTGATTTAACGCTTGAAAGAGGATTCAAATATTTCATCATCGGTGCCACAGCAGATCATTCGTACTCAGCAGGATATACAACACCATCAACGACCACATTAAATGCCACCAGCTACGGCAATACTGTTTACGGCACAGCACAAACAACTGGTGGGCAGACCTATGTATTTAATTTTCCCACACCTTCGATGACAATCACCTGCTTTTCTGAAAAGCCAGCACTAAATGGAACTGTTTATGATGCAGCAATCACATCTAGGTCCCTGCGATCAAAGCTAAATAGCTGTTCCGAATAGTAGATCACCGGAGGAAGGGAACTCAGTCCAGTTTGTGCGATCTGATTAGTCGCTAAACAAAACAAGCCACACCCAAAGGACTGAGTTGATGCCTATCCTA
>NZ_JBLUXC010000142.1:0-854 GCF_048276795.1 Aeromonas sp. PS2Canimalfood6 | reverse complement strand
GGTGTTTTTGCTCATGGGGGGAGCGTATCTAAGGAGCAGGATCAAGCAAGCAGGAAAGTGGGATCAAGAGACGATCGTCTCATTTTTCCTGTGTCAATACTGTTCCGGTGAATACTTACCTTAACTCTAGGTATTCAGACCAACTCCGAGAGTTCTTTGGCTTATACAGGAAAAAGTATACCAAATGACAATAATGTAAGCTATTCGTGCAAAGACTATATGCTCGCGCCCCATTCTTTGCCTGAATAATTCACAAGCTAACAAGATACATTTAAATTATGTGGCGAAGACCTTGGACACCCATCTTTTGGGTTCGGGCTATGCTACGCCTTGCTCAAAAAGGTGGGTGTCCAAGATTTGCCCACAAAGGGAGGCATTTGCCTCCCTTTTTTTATGGAAGATATGGTAAAGTAGCCGCACCGTCGCTGCTGCCTGACAACAAGGCGAGGAAGAGGTTGCTTGCGAACATGCTGCTAGCATCACGGACTGCATCGAAGAGTAAAAATAACGCAGAGCGAAAAGAAGAGAGGAGAGGGGGAAGCTGCAACATATTCAGAAAGGGCTGCTGTTATCTCTTTGCCTGCTGTTGGCGGCCTGTAGCAGCCGTTATGACGAGAGCCACGGCGGCAGCTGGCGCGGCAATAGCGAAACCGGTTACGCCAGCTATTATGCCGACCGCTATCACGGCAAAAAGACTGCCAGCAGCGAGCTCTATCGCAACAACCTCAATAGCGCGTATCTATTCACCAGGACGGGGTTGACGGCATCAGTTCTGCCGGGATGGGATAATCTGTCTTCTCGATGCACGCCCTGACCACGGCCCTCAACCACTCCTGTGGGCAGCGGCCCAATCG
>NZ_JBLUXC010000141.1:0-891 GCF_048276795.1 Aeromonas sp. PS2Canimalfood6 | reverse complement strand
GAGTGGGCAATGGTGTATTTATCCAAAAACGGCAAAAAGAGTAGGCAGAGAAAATCCAAGCAAAACAACACGTTAGACGGTATTATTAATTCGCTTGCCGCTTAAGGTTCTGTACATGTTTGCTTCCTATATCGCCTTTGCTTTGCCGTTTATTACTGCACCACTGATTGCATGGTTGACCAAAGGCAAATTTTATCTGGTCAATACCAAGACACAAAGTCATGTTCATCACGATCACGAACTTACCTGTTCCGTGTGTGAAAATGCTTATGAACCGGAAGATATGGCCCATTGCCCCGTTTATGGTGGTCATATCTGCTCGCTCTGTTGCTCACTCGATGTGCGTTGTGAAGATAAATGCCGCCCCAAAGCCACCATTCATGAGCAGATACACACATTCCTGCATCCGTTTCTTCCCGATGAATTGCTGCACAAACTGTCCAGCCCCATCAGTCAGTTCATGATTGTGTTAACCATCGTCAGCAGTTTTATGGCCGCCATTTTCATGATCGCCTACAGCCAAATCCCTTCGCTGGCACCCGATAATATGCACACGATCACGGGCGGTATGCTCAAAGCGTTTGTGATGCTACTGATTCCGGTTGGCATTATCAGTGGCCTGTTTGTGCTGGCACGGAACACCAGTCGTAATGCCATCACTGAGCTGAAAGCCCACACCCAACTGTTAACGCATGAGATCAGCGCACACGAAAAAACCTCCCGACAATTGGAACAAGCGAAAAAGTCCGCAGAAACGGCTAATAACGCCACATGTACAGGATCTTTAGCGCCAACCAATTGAAATAGATATAAAAAAGGCTTCGTTTGTGATCTAATTTTATCGCCAAACAAAATCAACACGCGCGAAGCCTATGACCATTATTAATGCTA
>NZ_JBLUXC010000140.1:0-993 GCF_048276795.1 Aeromonas sp. PS2Canimalfood6 | reverse complement strand
ACCAGAAGTAGATAGCTTAACCTTCGGGAGGGCGTTTACCACGGTGTGATTCATGACTGGGGTGAAGTCGTAACAAGGTAACCCTAGGGGAACCTGGGGTTGGATCACCTCCTTACCTTAAGATGACGAAGTTGTTGAGTGTTCACACAGATTGCCTTGATTCAAAGTAGTTAGAGCAAAGACCTGGTGCGAAAGCATCAGTGCTTATTCAACTTGGGTTGAATGAGAGAAGCCCGTTCGTTGGGTTGGGATGTGAATAGCGGCGCAAGCGGCTACCCAAGCCAGAGTTAGCGATAACAACGAACAGCGCTAAAGGCCGCTAGCCTCGCAGGCTCGGCGTCGCCTTTACGAAAATCATTGCGAAGTGACCTTCGCAAAGCATGATTTTCGTCCCCTTCGTCTAGAGGCCTAGGACACCGCCCTTTCACGGCGGTAACAGGGGTTCGAATCCCCTAGGGGACGCCACTTCTCTTCTTGCTAACAAGAATGCAGAGTTAAGAACTGATTCTTAACTCTGTTTTCTTCAGCCTTGTGCTGTTGCAAACATGCTCTTTAACAATCTGGAAAGCTGATTTAAAAAGTAGTTCTCAAACATTTGTTACAAGTGCTTTGGAAACTTCTTGGCGAAAACCAAATTTTATTTGGTCACCTTCCTTCGGGAAGAAAGTTGTGCAGCAACAAGCTGGGTCGTTCACCGACACTTCTTGGGGTTGTATGGTTAAGTGACTAAGCGTACATGGTGGATGCCTTGGCAGTCAGAGGCGATGAAGGACGTACTAACCTGCGATAAGCCGTGAGCAGTCGGTAAGAGACATTACGACTCACGGATTTCCGAATGGGGAAACCCACTTAGCATAAGCTAGGTATCGCTGCGTGAATACATAGCGTAGCGAGGCGAACCGGGAGAACTGAAACATCTAAGTACCCCGAGGAAAAGAAATCAACCGAGATTCCCTCAGTAGCGGCGAGCGAACGGGGATTAGCCCTTAAGCA
>NZ_JBLUXC010000139.1:0-1035 GCF_048276795.1 Aeromonas sp. PS2Canimalfood6 | reverse complement strand
AATCGATTTCTTGGCCCTCGCCAAGGCAGAAACCAACGCCAGGAAACGCATGCGATTCCTGGCGTTAGCACACTTTCAAGAAGGTCATTCCAGAACTGACATTGCCCGCTTTCTCAAAGTCAGCCGCACAAGTGTCAACAAATGGGTGAGCAACTTCTTGCTACACGGCGTGGCGGGGCTGGATAGTGTCCGTCCACCAGGCCGACCCGCCAAGCTCGGCGCCGAACAGCTATCCCAGCTTAGCGAATATATCGACCAACAAAGCCGGCTGGCCATCGGGGGACGACTGCAAGGTACTGATATTCAAACGTATATCGAACGAGAGTTTGGTGTGGCCTATGAACTCTCCAATGTCTACCGCCTCCTCAGAGAGCTGGGGTTTTCCTGGATAACCAGTCGCTCACGACATCCGAAGCAGGATGGGCAGGTGCAGGAAGCTTTTAAAAAACTTCCAGCTGGAAACGATCCTTAACATCCCGGGTCATGTTGCGCTTGCCAATGTCGATGTCTGGTTTCAGGACGAAGCCCGGTTTGGTCAACAAAATACGACTACCCGACTGTGGGCCAGGCGTGGCAGTCGCCCCCGAGCTATTCAGCAACAACAATTCGAGTACGTCTATCTCTTCGGTGCCGTCTGCCCTGCAACCGGGACAACGGAAGCCTTGCTCAGTCCTCTGGTAAACCGGGAGGTGATGAAGCAGCACTTGGCACTGATTGCAGCACGAACAAAGCCGGGTCGTCATGCGGTGGTGATCATGGACGGCGCCGGATGGCATACCATGGAATGTGCGGATGACTTCCCCAATCTCAGCCTGATCAAGCTCCCTCCCTATTCTCCCGAACTCAATCCCATTGAACAGGTATGGAGCTGGCTTCGTCAGCATGTGTTGGCTAATCGCAGCTTCAAGGATTACGACGACATCCTTGATGCCTGCACATCGGCCTGGAAGCACTTTATTGCCGATGTGGAGCGGGTGATGTCACTTTGTAGCCGAGATTGGATAAAACTGACCTAATGTTTAATCCGATTGGTAT
>NZ_JBLUXC010000138.1:0-1060 GCF_048276795.1 Aeromonas sp. PS2Canimalfood6 | reverse complement strand
GTGCATAGGAGAGAGGCGGTCAACTACCAGTTAGGGTACGCTTCTTCTCGCCAAAGAAACAAAGCGATACACCATGAAATACCAGCAGTTGACCGAGGGGCTACGATACCAGATTGCCTGCCTCCGTGACCATGGCCTGTCACAGGCCCGCATTGCCAAACAGCTCGGGGTTCATCCATCGACTATCAGTCGTGAGCTTCGTCGTAATTGTGCTGGGCAGGCCTATCAGCCGCAGCAGGCTCACCAACTTGCCACGGCACGACGGCTGACGAGTCAGAAGCGTACTGTCCCGTCTGATACCATCGACTTTGTTTGCATGGCGCTGGTCGCGGACTGGAGTCCCGAGCAAATCAGTGGCGTTGGAGACATGATTAACTGCCCGGTTAGCCACGAGTGGATATACCGCTATGTGGCACGCGACAAGGCCAACGGTGGCACGCTATACCGGCATCTGCGTCAGGGTCACAAACGCTATCGCAAGGGTAAGAACAGCAAACGCAGTGTCATTCCCAATCCGGTATCGATTGATGAACGCCCTGCGATAGTCAATGAGCGGAGCCGTGTGGGAGATTGGGAAGTCGATACCGTGTTGGGTAAGCAAGGCAGCGGTGCAATAGTGAGTCTGTTGGAGCGTAAGAGCCGGCTCTACCTGGTTCAATACGTTCCCAGCAAAACAGCCAGCGCGGTGGCGGACACCATTATCAGCATGCTGAAACCCTACCAGGCACATGTCCATACCATCACAGCTGACAATGGTAGCGAGTTTGTCGAACATGAACGTGTTGCAGCAGAGCTGGAAGCGCAGGTGTACTTTGCGCATCCATACAGTGCATGGGAACGGGGACAGAATGAGAATAGCAATGGTCTGCTGCGGCAATATGTGCCCAAAGGCAGTGATTTGAGTGTGGTGACAGCAGAGGCACTGTCAGCCGTCGAAAAGCGGCTGAACTTCAGGCCGCGCAAATGCTTGGGATTTAAACAGCCACAGGTGGTTTTTGACGAACTTCTGAAAGCAGCCTGATTTTTAATCGGGAATTGCACTTCGAAGTTGAATTCGCGA
>NZ_JBLUXC010000137.1:0-1079 GCF_048276795.1 Aeromonas sp. PS2Canimalfood6 | reverse complement strand
CTTGCGGCGGTGCGCCGTTAGAGGTGATCAAGCAATACATTCAAAACCAGCGGGGCTGACGCCCCGGCGAAATTCCCCTCCCACCTACGTCGGAGGGAGTCCCCTTTCGCATTTAAGATGGCAGCAAGCGGGAGGTATGCAGCATCGTCCACAGTGCCGAGCGCAGTACCCTCTATGTCACCGACGTGACGCCCGGCAAAGTCACCGCCAGCCGTTGATCCCTAACCGGCGTTCAGAAAAGAGTGGCCATTGAAATCGAAGGCGCTGCGCCCCTCCTCGGCCAGCGCCATCTCCTGCAACACCTGGAGTGCCATCTTGTTGCCCTTTTGCGAGGCCTGATAGAGCCACTGCTTCGCCTCGGCCAGTTCAACCCGCCCGTTGACCCCCATCAGTTGCAGGATGCCCACCTTCAGCATGGCGGGCACATCACCGTTCCTGGCTGCCAGCTCCATCCAGCGAAACGCCTCGTGCAGATCCCGCTTCACCCCGGCCCCGCGCAGATAGACCTCTCCCAGCCGATACTGGCCGAAAGCGTCCCCCGCCTGCGCAGCCTGACGATAGAGTCGGATGGCGCGATCCATATCCTGCTCGCTCCCCTGCCCCACTTCATGGCTCCAACCCATCAGCGCCTGTGCCCGTGGCTGGCCCTGCTCCGCCAGCGGCGTCCAGATCCGGGTCGCCTCATCAAAGTGCCCTGTCCGCCAGGCGCGGTTGGCCGCCGCCAGCTCCTGCTCAGTGGAGAGCGGGATCAGACGCCAGATGACCAGCGCAATGAGGGCGATGAAGAGCCAGCGGGCGATAGTAGGTTGCATGACATTTTCCGTGATCTGGTTCGCATTTCGTCTATGTAAACGAAATGTAGCAACAGATCAAGCAGGAGATCACCTGGGTTCACCCTCTTTCATGGGGTCGCTCTTTGCGAACTTGCAGTTTGACGGGCGACACAGCAAAATAACTGTACCTGATTACCCATGACCCTCAGCCAGCTTCAAGAGCCGATATGGCATCGGAGGGCTTGCCACGACTGCATGCCCCAATTCAACCAACATGCTCTTGAGGTCAAAACGATGATTAAACCG
>NZ_JBLUXC010000136.1:0-1084 GCF_048276795.1 Aeromonas sp. PS2Canimalfood6 | reverse complement strand
TTAAGATCTCGACTATTTACAGCTTGGCAACGCAAGGTACAATTAAAATCGTACTTGGAGCCGTTCAACTGATCGAGACTTGATCAACTTGTGCAGAGAATGATCATGCGTCGGCCCTGACGCCTTGCACTGGGGAACCAGCCCTGATGCTTTCGCCTGCTGGTACAGGGGCTGCACTTCGGCCTGCTGGGCCTGCAGGTTGGCGATCCGGCTCTGGTCGCTGGGGTGGGTGGAGAGCAGCTGGGGCGGTGCCTTGCCACCGGAGGCGGCGCTCATGTTCTGCCACAGGGTGACGGCTTCGGCCGGGTTGAACCCGGCGCGGGCCATCAGCTCGAGGCCGAGCCGGTCCGCCTCGCTCTCCTGGGTTCTGCCAAAAGGCAGGGCTATCCCCACCTGGACCCCGAGGCCCAGGGCGGCCATGGTGGCAGCGCCCCCGAGGCTGTCGCTGCTGCCGATGGCGGCGTCCGCCACCGCCAGCCCGATACCGGTCAGCTGATCCCGGGAGAGGCGCTCGTTGGAGTGCTGGGCCAGCACGTGGGTCAGCTCGTGACCGATGACGGTGGCGAGCTGGTCCTGATTCTTGGCGACTTTCAGCAGGCCGCTGTAAACGCCTATCTTGCCGCCGGGCAGGGCGAAGGCGTTGATCTCCTTGGAGTCGAACACCACTACCTCCCAGCTGGTGATGCCATAGCTGGCAGGCACCTGGGCGGTCACCGCCTTGGCCACGCAGCCCACATAGGCATTCATCCTGGCATCCGTGCTCACCTTCTCCTGCTGCTTCATCTGGGTGAAGGAGTCGGCGCCCAGCTGGTTCATCTGCTGGGGGGAGAAAAGCAGCATCTGGTTGCGACCAGTCGGCGACTGGGCGCAGCCGGCCAGCAGGGCGCTGCACAAGGCCGTCAGGGCCAGTCTGGAGAGGGAAGATGCGCGCATGAGAGGGTCCTTTGCCGTGAAGTTGCCCTATTCTAAATAACTGATCCCAATAGTGCTACACCTTCGCTGTGCCATAGCCATTCCCCGGGAAAGGAGACACGGTATCCATGAAGTGTTTCACTCGGGCCAGCAGGTTTGCCATCCCTCTGCA
>NZ_JBLUXC010000135.1:0-1155 GCF_048276795.1 Aeromonas sp. PS2Canimalfood6 | reverse complement strand
CATTGATAATAGTCATGGCTTCGGGCGTGTCGGTTTTTTTTTGCGATTAAATCAGATCACAAACGAAGCCTTTTTTCTATCTATTTCAATTGGTTGTAGCTAAAGATCCTGTACATGAGGAAGCAAACGCTTTGATGGCTTCATTAAACACATCGAGGTGGGCTGCTATTCCAACCGATGAGGCAATGATCATCGAGCCGAGACCGACCGGATTAATGTCATACAGTTTCGAGCGTTTGAACTCAATACCTGGTGGGCTTAAACCCAGCGGTTTATTGATAATGAGGTCGGCAACCAAGCTGCCGATCCACGCTAAAACTAAGACGGAATAAACTTGCAGGGTTTTTTCCAGCAACTGGTAGATGCCGAGCTCCATCAATAAGAGTGCAATCACGACATTAAACACCATCCAGACCACACGACCCGGATGGTTGTGCGTTAAGCGAGAGAAGAAGTTCGACCAAGCCAGTGAGCCGGCATAGGCATTCGCGACGTTGATTTTAAGCTGCGACATAATGACAAACACACCCGCCGCCAGCAGTGCCAGCTTGGTGTTGTCGGTCATGTAGCCAAAGGCATTGAGGTACATATGCGCAGGGTCGCTGGCCTCAGCCGCGCCAAAACCATGACTGATTGCCAGCCACGCCAGATAGCTGCCAAGCGCGAGTTTGGTGGCACCGAATAGTATCCAACCCGGCCCGCCGAATAGCATCGCTAACCACCATTTGAAACGACCAGTTTTCTTTTGCTCTGGCAGAAAGCGCAGAAAGTCGACTTGCTCGCCTAACTGCGCAATGACGGCCAGTAATACGGCTGACGCGCTGCCAAACAGTAGCCAGTTAAAGCCATTCCCGTTTTGATTCATACCGGTGTAAGCCAGCCAGCTGTCGAGTTGTGAATCGGGGTGGCTGAAGACATAAAACAGCGGCACGATCTGCATCGTCAACCACAGTGGCTGCGATAACATCTGAAAACGGCTGATATTAGTGATACCAAAGATCACGAGCGGGATCACCGCTATCGCACTGATGATATCAGGGTGAGAGCGTGAACATTTTGTTAAATTTCACCCAGTTTTTTGAGACCCGCATTGAGTACCGTTTCCAGATATTCACTGCTCATTCCTGCGATTTTTTGCTTCCGTCTTACGCTCGC
>NZ_JBLUXC010000134.1:0-1222 GCF_048276795.1 Aeromonas sp. PS2Canimalfood6 | reverse complement strand
CGTCCACGGTAGCGTTTGCTGCACAACAGGGCGCCGCGCTCCAACTGGCTTCGCCAGCTTTGCCGGTAACGCGCGAGCCTGCGCAGGTATTTCTGCTTGCTCAACGCACCGCTTTCCCAACGGTGCCGGGTACGAAACACCGCATCCGCCAGCAAGACCAACCGGGCACCGATGGGCTGGTTGCACTGCTCGCTACTCTCGGCGATGGCCGCGAGATTGCGGGCCACGTGGGCCCAGCACAGTTGCCGCTGGTCGGCGTCGATAAACCGGTAGCCGGCGTACTGGTCGGTCACCAGCACCCCGTCAAACTCGGCGCCCAGCAGCCGCTTGGCCGCCTCCTGACCACGGCCATAGGCCGTCATGAAGCAGACGGCTATCTTGCTCAGCGCCAGCCACATCCAGCGGCGCTCTCCACCCCGCTGATGCCGGGTCTCATCGGCATGAACGTGGGTGGCCGTCTGCACCTGCTGCTTGATGGCCTGGTAGGTCGGGGTGAGCATGGCACTCACCCGCCCCTGCGCCTCACTGATGGCGCCCCGGCTAAAACTCAGGCCGAAATGCTGTTTGAGCTGCTGCTGTATCTGGCTGACGCTCTGGTGAAACTGGCCGCTTTGCAGCGCGATGTAGCTGAGCAGATTGGCCCCCATCTGGCTGCTGCTGACGTTGTCTGGCAGTGCGGCCTGGGTCGTGCCGATACACCGTGAGCAGGTCGCACGATACAGTTGGTGTTCGGTGACGAGATAGCTCACCTCGGGCAGCTCGAACACCTGATGAACCTGATAGGGTTTGGCATGGGCCACCATGTCCCCGCCACAGCAAGCGCAATCGGCGGCAGGGTAATGCGGGACCAGGGTCAGGCGGGCATCAAGCGGATGCCGCTCGCGGCGATGTCCCTTGTGACCGGGCTGCGCCCCCCGTTGCTTGCCGGACGCCGGACGCTTGCGGGCCGGCGGCGGTGCACCGGGGCCGTCGCTGGAAGGCGGCTTGGAGGAGTTGCCGCTGTGCTGATTGAGGCGGTCCTCCAGCTCGGCGATGCGGTCGAGGAGCTTATAAATCAGCTCGTTGGCCTGCTCCAGAGTGGTGGGCATTCCCGCGGAATGCATGGTGTTTTTGCTCATGGGGGGAGCGTATCTAAGGAGCAGGATCAAGCAAGCAGGAAAGTGGGATCAAGAGACGATCGTCTCATTTTTCCTGTGTCAATACTGTTCCGGTGAATACTTAC
>NZ_JBLUXC010000133.1:0-1258 GCF_048276795.1 Aeromonas sp. PS2Canimalfood6 | reverse complement strand
CCCAGGGCGAGAGCGTGAACATATTGTTAAATTGACTTCAATTCAGCCAGCCCTGCATCCAATACCTTTTCCAGATATGGGCTGCTCATGCCCGCAAATTGCTGCTTCTTCCGCAAGCTTGCCTTACGGCTGGTTTCGGCTCGCAGCATGTTTTGCGCCATGTGTCGTGCACAGGCCAATATTTGAGGGGCATCACCTCGATATATCTGGCAGGCATCCTCATTCATCACGACATCCAGAACCCAGTGCAGGCTATTTTCAATTGCCCAGTGCCCTCGTACCGCTGAAGCAAACTGCTCTGGTGTCAGTTCAGCCGAGCTGATGTAGTAGCGATACTCCATCGAAAATTTTTCCATATTTTCAATTCGATAGGATATTGCGACACCGACAGTCTTCAGCGATTTCCACTCTGGAAATTGCTCTGATAGTGCTCCGGCTGGTAACACATGGTACTCGCGGCCATCGATGCGACCGTGCTCTTTCTCGACACTGAGCGTTTCTTCACTCAGCGGCTTCTTGGTCGACTCGGCCAGAGCTGCGCGTACTGCATTATGCAGTGTGGGCTGGTTACCTTTTACCGCCAGCAAGTAGTCGCCACCGCCCTTGACTATGGTTGAGGCTATTCCAGTCTGGCAGCCCATGGCATCGATGGATACCAGGCAGCCTTTTATATCGAGGAGTGCCAGTAATTCAGGAATGGCGGTGATTTCGTTAGATTTCTCATCTGTTTTGACTTGCCCGAGCACCAGACGATTCTCAGCGGCAAAGGCACTGACCATATGAATGGTAGACTGACGACTGTCTCGGTCGTAAGAGCTGCGTAAGGTCTTGCCGTCAATGGCAATCAGCTCACCATCGGTACGTTCTGATGTTGCTTGCATCCAGCGGACGAAGGCGTTCTGGAATTGCTCCGGTTGAATACGGGAGATGATCCTGGCTATGGTGTCGTGAACAGGTAATCCGTTATGAAACAATCCATTACGCTGAAACCATTCCAGATGTGCCTCGCCGAAAAGCTCGATATCTTCCCAACCTTGAGCTCCACCAATAGCAGCACAGACGGTGAGAAAAACCACATCGAAGAAGGGGTACGCGATTTTGGTTGTCTGACGAGGGTCTTCAAGTTCGGAGAAGAATTGGGTAAATGCCGCTTGATGGTTCATGACGAAACTCCCGTAAAAGAGAGTATAAGATCACACCCTGTTCGGTCGGTCAAATCCTCGTGCCCTGCTTAAAAAACGTTCGCGATCTTGCCCTG
>NZ_JBLUXC010000132.1:0-1283 GCF_048276795.1 Aeromonas sp. PS2Canimalfood6 | reverse complement strand
CAGGGCCGACGCATGATCATTCTCTGCACAAGTTGATCAAGTCTCGATCAGTTGAACGGCTCCAAGTACGATTTTAATTGTACCTTGCGTTGCCAAGCTGTAAATAGTCGAGATCTTAACCAACTGTTTATTATTATGGCCCAGAAGTCTTTGCTCGACTACCTTGAATCAATCCCAGACCCACGCAATCAGGCCAAGTGCTCACATATCTTGTCAGAGGTTGTTTTCATGGCCATTTGCGCCATGATGTGCGGTTTTGATACTTGGAGCGAGATTACCTTGTTTGCTCAAGAGCGAGAGCCATGGTTCCGGCGCTGGCTGCGCTTGCCTGGCGGCATTCCATCACACGATACATTCAACCGCATCTTTGCCACTCTGCCTCCCGCCAGTCTGAAATCCATTTTTCAAGCGTGGATCGGCGACATCATGGGCGATGAAAAACTGGTTGGCCAACTAGCGGTTGATGGTAAAGCTCTTCGTGCTACCGCTAAAGGGCGAGGAGCCAACGTTGTTCATATGGTCAATGTCTGGTCAACTGAGCTGGGAATGTGTGTTGGCCAGCAAAAAGTCGCTGACAAATCTAACGAGATCACGGCAATACCTGAGCTACTCCAACTTCTTGAATTAAAAGGGTGTTTGGTCAGTATTGATGCAATGGGTACACAGGTCAAAATTGCTGACACCATCCTCAAGAAGTCGGGGGATTACCTGCTTGCGGTGAAAGACAACCAACCTAGCCTCAATACTGAAGTAAAAGAACAGTTCCAAGCGTATTGGGATAAGAATGAAAGCGATGTTTCGGGGCACGGCTTTACTGAACAATTTGACTCAGAACATGGGCGAAAAGAGCATCGACGTTGTTGGGTTCTGGTGGTTGATGAAAGCATGCCAGTTTGCCAGCAGTGGAAAGCGAAGACGATCATAGCCGTGCAGGCTGAGCGAATTGAAAATGGCAAAGGCTATGATTTCGTGAGATTTTATATAAGTAGCCGAGCGTTGGATGCCACCTCAGCGCTGAAGGCAACCCGAGCGCACTGGTCGGTAGAAAATCTGCTGCACTGGACTTTAGATATTGCGTTCGGAGAGGATCAACTTCAGGCCAGAGCGGGCTTCGCTGGGGAAAACTTAGCGGTCATCAGGCAGTGGATACTGAACATGCTGAAGCAAAACAAATCACGTAATCTAAGCATGGCCAACAAGCGCAGGCTCTGCTGTCTGAATGAACAATATTTGTTCGAATGTATGGGGTTGTTCAAAGTATAAACACTGATGCGTCAGCCCTG
>NZ_JBLUXC010000131.1:0-1294 GCF_048276795.1 Aeromonas sp. PS2Canimalfood6 | reverse complement strand
CGTGAACATTTTGTTAAATTTCACCCAGTTTTTTGAGACCCGCATTGAGTACCGTTTCCAGATATTCACTGCTCATTCCTGCGATTTTTTGCTTCCGTCTTACGCTCGCCTTGCGTGAAGTCTCGGCCCTGAGCATGTTCAGCCCCATGTGCCGGATGCACGCCAAAATCTCTGCGGCATCACCGCGATAAATCGGGCAATCATCCTCGCCCATCGTGACGTCCAGCACCCAGTGCAGGCTATTTTCGATGGCCCAGTGCCCACGCACCGCTCGCGCAAACTCATCCTGCACCAACGCTTTGGAACTGATGAAATAACGCTGCTCTATGGTAATTTTTTGCATATTTTCAACGCGATAGGAGATGGCCACGCCAATGCTGTGCAACTGTTTCCAATGAGGAAACTGGGCGGCCAACTCGCCCGCCGCCATGACATGGTACTCACGACCATCGATGCGGCCATGAGCCTTCTCAAGCGTCATCGTCTCTGCGCATAACGGGGTGGCCGCCAGCGGGGCGAGGGCCTGTCGAACCGCCTCGAACAACTTGGGTTGGTTGCCTTTGACGGCCAATAAGTAATCGCCACCTTGCTGAAGGATGGTCTCGGCGATCTCGGTCTGGCACCCCATCGCATCGATGGATACCAGGCAGCCTTTGATGTCGAGCAGCGCCAGCAACTCGGGAATAGCGGTAATTTCATTGGACTTGGCGTCGGTTTTTATCTGTCCGAGCACCAGCTTATTGGCGGCGGCATAGGCACTGACCATGTGAATGGTCGACGTTCGATCCTCACGGTCATAGGAACTGCGCAGGGTTTTGCCATCGATAGCGACCAGGGCGCCATCGGTGTGCTGGTTAATGGCTTGAGTCCACCGCACAAAGGCGGCCTGAAACGGCTCTGGTTTGATGCCGGAGATGATCCTGGCAATGGTGTCATGGACAGGAATGCCGTTTTTAAACAGTCCCTTGGATTGAAACCAGGGAAGATGAACCTCGCCGAAATCCTCAATATCTTCCCAGCCCTCAGCCCCGCCGATCACGGCACAGACGGTGAGAAACAGGACATCGTAGAAGGGATAATAAATCTTGGCATGCTGGCGAGGGTCGTGAATATTGTCGAAGAACTGAGCGAAAACGGCATCAATAGACATGAGAGCACTCCTGAAAAGGAGCATGAGATCACAGCCGGATCACCAGGTCAAATTTCAGGGTGAGGATGTGAGCAAATTGTTAACTATGGAAATCATGGAAATTATCATTTTTTGGATTTCATGCGCATTTTTTGAGCTGAAATG
>NZ_JBLUXC010000130.1:0-1303 GCF_048276795.1 Aeromonas sp. PS2Canimalfood6 | reverse complement strand
TCTTGGCTTTTTGTTTCTTCCAGTTGCTGCTGAACTTTACCTTTTTGCTCAACTGGCGTTGGAGCCTTGCCAGCTTGGTCTGATTGGTTTTGAAGCTGTTGACGGGCTCAAACACCGTGCCGTCTGACAGGGTTGCGAGCTTGGCGATCCCCGCATCTAGCCCGACCATTGAGCCGGAGGGGTGAATTGGCTCAAGCGTCTCCTGCTCGACCTGAAAGGAGATATACCAGTGCCCGGCTGCTTGGCTGACGGTCGCGTTTTTAATTTTCCCTTCAACTGGCTGGGACTGACGGAACTTGACCCACGCCAGCCCGGCAGGCAGCTTCACGCGACCCTTTTCAAGGCGGCAATACTTGTCGAAGTTGACGAAGCGGATTGAGTCGCGGTTGTCGCTTTTTTTCTTGAATACGGGTGCCTTGGCGGCGAGTTTCTTATCAAAGCAGCGCATCCACGCGCCATGCAAATCCTTGAGCTTCTGCTGGAGGTTGTCGGTATATGCCTCGGCCAGAAAGGCCATTTCTGGGTCTTTCTTCCAACTGGTGAGCATCCTGTTCAGCTCAAAGGCAGAAGGCAGTTTTTCGCCAGCATCCAGAATGCGTTTGGTTTCTGCCAGCCCGTGATTCCAGACATAACGAGCACAACCGCCCAACTGGCGCAGGCGTTGCGCTTGTTGTTCGGTCGGTTCGAGTCGGAATTTGTAGGCTTTCAGAATTTGCATTTAGCGCTCAGTGTGTAGCATTATTGCCATATCTATTAAGCCCGATTGAGTGACAGAATGCAATTCACTAAAATTAATAAATCACGCCATGCGGCCTACGCTTTGCACGTACATTTGGTGTTTATCACCAAGTATCGAAAGCCGATATTGGGGGATCTGCATCACGCTTCCTTCGGTCAGTGTGCGGCAGAAGTTTGCAGAGATCGTTGGAGGTGATCAAGCAATACATTCAAAACCAGCGGGGCTGACGCCCCGGCGAAATTCCCCTCCCACCTACGTCGGAGGGAGTCCCCTTTCGCATTCCTGATTACCCATGATTAGCAGTCAGTTACCACGAACTATACTGATGTTACGTACAGTTATCGAGGTGCGAGATCATGGCCAAAAGCAAAATCCAATTCCAGAAAGGCTACAGCCTGTTTGAGTTTCTCAAGGACTATGGCACTGAGGCTCAGTGCGAAAACGCGCTGTTCACTTGGCGTTTTCCTAACGGCTTTGTCTGCCCTGAATGTGCCAACAAGACCTGTTGTCGCCTGAGAAGGCGGCCACGTGTGTGGCAATGCAATCACTGCCGTCACCAGATGT
>NZ_JBLUXC010000129.1:0-1349 GCF_048276795.1 Aeromonas sp. PS2Canimalfood6 | reverse complement strand
GGGTCTAATGAGATGGTCACCCCCACCCTGTGAGCGGTACGCTGACAGGGTGTTTTTCTTTCAGGAGAGGCCATCATGGAAAACGTTGCGCTTATTGGTATTGATCTCGGTAAACACTCTTTTCACATTCACTGTCAAGACCGGTTCGGCAAGGCTCTTCTTCGCAAGAAGTTCAACCGGACAAAGCTCATCGAATCCCTCGCAACTTTTCCTGTATGCACCATCGTCATGGAGGCATGTGCCGGAGCCCATTACATGGCTCGTCGGCTGGCTGAATTTGGGCATGAGAGTAAGCTCATTTCGCCTCAATTCGTGCGCCCATTCGTCAAGAGCAACAAGAACGACTTCATCGATGCTGAAGCTATTTGCGAGGCCGCCTGCCGTCCCTCCATGCGGTTTGTAACGCCCAAGACCGAAAGCCAGCAAACGTTGGGAGCACTGCATCGTGTGCGCGAATCGTTTGTGCGCGATCGGGTTAAGGCATCGAACCAGATACACGGCTTTTTACTCGAATTTGGCATCAGTCTGCCCGTCGGTCATGCCGCCATCAAGCGCCTGCCTTCTGTGATGGCTGAACACGAGTTACCAGCGCGACTGATTACCATGTTGGAGAGGCTGCATGCCCATTTCAAGTATCTGGAGCAGCAAATTGCCGAGATCGACAAGGAACTGGCCAGCCAGCTTGGCGATGACGATCTTGGTCAGCGTCTGATGACAATCCCTGGTGTCGGCCCGATCACTGCCAGCGTGTTGGCCGCCGAGCTCGGTGACGGAAAACACTATCGATGTAGTCGTGATTTCGCGGCGTCAGTCGGATTGGTACCACGCCAGTACAGTACTGGGGGCCGGGCAAACCTGAAGGGTATCAGCAAGCGTGGCGACAAAAATCTTAGACGATTGTTGGTGCAATGTGCACGAGCCTATATGCAACGGCTAGAGCGGCAAACGGGACGATTGGCTGATTGGGTCAGGTCTATGTTGACTCGGCGGCATTCGAATGTTGTGGCTTGTGCACTAGCCAACAAGTTGGCCCGCACGGCTTGGGCGCTGGCGGCACGGCATACCGAATTTCGGGCAATGCCAACCTGACGCGCCCCTATTTACTTTTGTACTGACACACCCACCTGGTTTTGCGACTGTGATATTGGATGACGTGAACGGCATACCGGCCTGACTGATAACCTGGCAAAAGAATAGGCTTTCTAGGCCGAGGGTCTTTTTAGGACAGTCAGGCGCGATTCTCATCGTGGCGCGGAGAACATTCTCCATCAAGACGCCGGATAGATTTAAGCAAGCCAACCACAACACCCGAAATCAAGGTTGCAAAAAAGGGGGTGACCATAGATTTT
>NZ_JBLUXC010000128.1:0-1353 GCF_048276795.1 Aeromonas sp. PS2Canimalfood6 | reverse complement strand
CATTAATAATGGTCATAGGCTTCGCGCGTGTTGATTTTGTTTGGCGATAAAATTAGATCACAAACGAAGCCTTTTTTATATCTATTTCAATTGGTTGGCGCTAAAGATCCTGTACATGAACGGAAACTAGGTTGGTAGCTATCACACGCTGGACCTCCTCGAATTCCATGTCCGTCGTTTCGTTACTCGTGATACCCGCAGAAAGGATGATAACTGAAACAGTATTCAGGGGATTCAACTCGATGGCGAGAGTCTGGATAGCTGAAGGATCACAGAGATCCAGCGCATAGGGTAATGAGGGCGGCCCCCCCATACCACTTAGCTTGGCTGCTTCAGCCTTTAATGTTTGCTCGTTTCGCCCGGTGAGAACTGTGGCAAACCCTCGCCTAGTCAGCATTCGGGCGCAAGACCTGCCCACACCACCACTAGCACCGAAAAGGATGGCTACTGGCCATTCCCCAGATACTACCTTCTGAACGAACTGCGTAATTGAGTTGTGGTCCGACATCACTAGTCACCAGGGCTGTGCTAGAAGTTCAATCACTGACGTTTTGCACAGACCGGCCCCCACCATTCGCCGTACATACTCGCCGTGCACAGAGAGGTCAACGCCTAACCGCTGAAGTGTGGCTTTCGTATCCTGTGCGTACTGACGAGTCAATGGAAGTTGTTCATCGGATTTGGAGGCTAACCACTCTATGGTGAGTAATCCTGGCACATCCTCCTGAATCAATCGTCCAGTCCGTAGATCGTCAAGAGAATCAGGAGACAGTGACCGATAAATAGTGACCGTACTCTTCATTAGTTCCAAAAACGACGAACACTCCTTCAGGCCGTACTGCTTCTTGAGAATGTCCGGGAAGTGCGGGGTCGCTGCACCGTAGCCGGAGGCTAGTTGTACGCGCTCTCGGTCCAGTGTATTTATAAGTTCTGCATTGCCCTCATGCACCCCCTCGCAGTAATGCAGGTACTTGATCTTCTGTTCAGTCAATTTTAAGTTGGTCGCATCGAGGGCAACAGCCAAGTGAATGATGTAGCCCAATGGATCGAACTGAAGGTCTAACGGTCGAACTAGCTTGAACTGATGAAAACCCGGCTCAACAGAGGGCCCGGTAAACATGCTCTGAAGCGTGGCGAAAGCTTGTTCCGGCCTCTCACCGAATACGCTGACGTTAGTTGAGAGCTTGCGTTTGAAAGCGATCTGGTGGTTAAGGTATCTCGTGCCATAGAAGCCAGGGCTGACGCATCAGTGTTTATACTTTGAACAACCCCATACATTCGAACAAATATTGTTCATTCAGACAGCAGAGCCTGCGCTTGTTGGCCATGCTTAGATTACGTGATTTGTTTTGC
>NZ_JBLUXC010000127.1:0-1389 GCF_048276795.1 Aeromonas sp. PS2Canimalfood6 | reverse complement strand
CATGTACAGGATCTTTAGCTACAACCAATTGAAATAGATAGAAAAAAGGCTTCGTTTGTGATCTGATTTAATCGCAAAAAAAAACCGACACGCCCGAAGCCATGACTATTATCAATGCAACCCAGTACCTCAAGCAACTTCTTAGCTCTTCTGAACTCAACCGGATCGGTAAATTTACCGGTTTTTG
This sequence comes from Aeromonas sp. PS2Canimalfood6, assembly GCF_048276795.1. Taxonomy (NCBI): domain Bacteria; kingdom Pseudomonadati; phylum Pseudomonadota; class Gammaproteobacteria; order Aeromonadales; family Aeromonadaceae; genus Aeromonas; species Aeromonas sp. PS2Canimalfood6. The sequence continues at coordinate 1,202 of NZ_JBLUXC010000127.1, read as the reverse complement.
TCAGCGACTCCGGGATATCCAGCCTGCGAGACTACTCCCGGCTCTGCTCTCAGGGCTTGGTTGCGACAAGGTGGATGGTATTGCTGGTTTGCATCGCCATTTCAATGCGTTGCAGCTCCATGATACTGACCAAATAGCGTATAAACCCTTTCACAACCAGTTACGCAAGCAGGGTTTTCCCTTGTTCATGCGCGCACTGGTTGAACGAGCCATCGCCTTACGCCTCAAGGAGTGTCTACCGGACGCCCACGGACTGGCAGGCTTTGAGCAGGTACTGCTGCAGGACGGGTCGTCATTCGCGTTACATCCGCAATTGGCAGAACATTTCCCGGGCCGATTCAATAAGCACAGCCCCGCTGCGGTAGAGTGTCATATGACCATGTCCTTGCTGGACCAGTCGCCGATATCGATGAGTATCACGGCGGATACCGAATCGGAGCGCAAGCATCTTCCGGCCGCAAATTCGTTAAATAACAAACTGTTATTGGCGGATGCCGGTTACATCAGCCGCGAGTACTTTGCTGATGTGACCAAAGCCAAAGGAAGCTATCTGGTCAGAGGGAGTCAAAATCTCAATCCCAAAGTACAGGCAGCTTACCGACAGGACGGCAGGGAAATGCCCAAGTTACTCGGAAAAAAGCTCAAGGATATCGATCGGAGAAGCTGCAGAGCCGAGGTTCTGGATCTGGATGTGAGTTCGGGAAAGTATAAATATCGACTCATAAGACGTTGGTTTGCAGAGGAAAAACGGTTCTGTATATGGATGACCAATCTTCCGCGTGAGCGATGGCCAGCCGAGAAGGTGATGGCATTGTATCGTTGCCGTTGGCAGATCGAACTGTTGTTCAAAGAGCTGAAATCACATAACCGGTTGAAGGCGTTCGCGACACGACAAAAAGCGATAGCGGAAGGCTTGATCTGGGCTAGTTTGCTGGCCTTGCTGGTCAAACGTCGGCTGGCGCTGACGCTGATTGGCAGCGCGGAGTTATCGATGCTGAAGATTGCCAAAAACAGCGCGCTTTGGTTAATGCCGATATTGGCGAGCATCATCCATGGTGCGTGGCAGGAAATAACAGAGAAGTTGGAGTGGGCAATGGTGTATTTATCCAAAAACGGCAAAAAGAGTAGGCAGAGAAAATCCAAGCAAAACAACACGTTAGACGGTATTATTAATTCGCTTGCCGCTTAAGGTTCTGTACATG
>NZ_JBLUXC010000126.1:0-1426 GCF_048276795.1 Aeromonas sp. PS2Canimalfood6 | reverse complement strand
TAATGCCAGTCAGTTAAGCCTGACTGGCATTGTTTTTACTAGGTTTTCTCGTCGCATACTTCTGTGGTTTGGCTTTGATGCACCTTGGGTAACTTCGTTCTCGGCGGGCGGGTAACTTGAACTGCTCTGCCTGTTTGTCCAACTCAGCGACACGCCCTGGAACCATGCCCGGTGACACAAACGGCAGGCAACTGAGTTCATGCAGCAGATACACCGATGCCATGTGAAAGCTCAACTGGCTGGCCGTATAGCCCTTTAAGCTCGCCGCCATCCTAACCATCTGATATCTCAGTAGGTTATAGGCCAATACCAAGCCCCATAGCTCCTGCCTTACTCCATCGGGTTTCTTGCTGCGCAGCGTCAGCCGGTGCTGTTGCAGGCTATGTTTCATCTCCCGATAGCCCAGCTCGATTTCCCAGCGATTCTGGTATAGCTCCATCAACTCGCTGGCCGGGAAGCGCAGCGGGTCGGTGAGCGAGGTCAGCACCTGCCGCTCCTTGCCGTTTACCGTCCGGGTCAGCAGCCGGGCTTCGAACTGCTCCGGCAACTCGCTCCACTTCTTCTTGGCCTGCGGACTGGCACTGAGGCGTACCAGCACATCCTGCCGCCCCAGCTTGCGGATGACCTCGTATTGAGCCCCCTTTTTCAGCGGAATAAGCCAGTGACGCGCTACGCCCTGGCGTTGCCAGGCATGGAGTAACCCCAGTGAGTAGAAGCCCTTATCGAACAGGGTCAGGCTATTATCGGGTGTTTTTTCAATCAGTTGCTCTGCCAACACCATCTCGTTTACCGCACAGGAGTCCATCACTGTCTGGGTCAGCAGATGACTGGTCAGCTCCATCTGACACAACATGCGGACCTGGGGATATTGCGTCTCCCCCTGGACGGTTTTCGACTTGGCAAAGGCGCCGGCATTGTCCGGAGTATCGGGCGTGCGCCAGACCACCCCGTCCACGGCCAGCAGCTGCAAGCCGGCCCAGGTGGGGTGCTGACACTGCTGATGCCAGAGTGTGGCGGTCTGCTGGAACACCTGTCGAACGGCTTGGTCAGCCAGTTTTTGGCGCGCCTGGATGAAGGCGCTGGGGACGACAAACGGCCGGTCGCCGGGTAACAGGATATCGAGCTGGTTGGCCAGCTGGGCCATAGGGACATGACGAAACAAGGACATCCCGATAATGGCCCATAGCACCCGCTCCATGGGCATGCGCCGTCGGCGCAAGGAGACGGAGCCCGTCTCGGCCAAGCAAGCCTGCACCAGTTCAGGTGACAGCAGGTCAGACAGGGACTCAAACTTTCCGGGAGGACAGGCGTGAATGAAGTCGAGAGCTTGGTCGATACGCATAAAAAAATCCGAAACCCAACAAGGAGTTTCGGATTCTTACACAGCCTGAGGATCGGTCAATGGATCCTTAACTGATCGGCATTA
>NZ_JBLUXC010000125.1:0-1481 GCF_048276795.1 Aeromonas sp. PS2Canimalfood6 | reverse complement strand
ATTCTGCTGCGCTTTATAGGTGGCCAAAAGTTCGGCCATGGTCAGCGTATCGCTGTGGTCATTGGTCGCCAGGATGAACACCCCGGTCTGGTTGCGGGCCTCTTCAACGCAAGCCAGGCTAAATAGCTGTTCCGAATAGTAGATCACTGGAGGAAGGGAACTCAGTCCAGTTTGTGCGATCTCATTAGTCGCCAAACAAAACAAGCCACACCCAAAGGACTGAGTTGATGCCTATCCACCTACCACCCCTGCCACGACCACAACGGCGCCGCATTCACAAAATCATCCATGCCACCCGTGATAAAGGGCATGCTCGTCGCTTGATGGCCATCTTGCTGTTACATGAAGGACGCACGGTCACTGATGTTCATCACCTTACCGGCGCTGCTCGCTCGACCATCGGCCGTTGGCTTCGATGGTATCGAGATGAAGGCATAGATGCGCTAGAAGCCTTACCGGCTGGCCGTGCCCCAGTCTTACCTGTTGCCAAGATTGTCACTTTACTGGTGCTGCTCATGCAGTTTTCTCCGCAAGATTTTGGTTATCAGCGCAGCCGCTGGTGTACCGAACTATTGGCTATCAAAATCAATCGGTTAACAGGCCTCAATATGGCAGCCTCCACGCTCCGTCGATGGTTACCGCGTATGGGCATTGTCTGGCGAAGGCCCGTGCCGACCTTGCGGATAAAAGACCCAGCCTATCAGGAGAAAATGGCGGATATCGACGCTGCGCTGGCCCGCTGTGATGCCGATAATCCGGTGTTTTATGAGGATGAAGTCGATATAGACCTCAATCCCAAATTAGGGGCCGACTGGATGTTCAGAGCGCAGCAAAAGCGGGTTGTCACGCCGGGACAGAACGCGAAACATTACCTGGCAGGCGTTCTCCATGCAGGCAACGGAAGAGTGCTTTACGTCAGTGGGATAAAGAAAAACTCATCCCTGTTTATCGCCATGCTGGAAAAGCTGCGTCGCCACTACCGACGAGCCAAAACCATCACGCTGATCCTCGATAACTACATCATTCACAAAAGCAAACAGACCGAGCGATGGTTGAAGAAAAACCCTAAGTTCTGCCTGGTATTCCAGCCAGTTTATAGTCCTTGGGTTAATCACATAGAACGGCTGTGGCACAAGTTGCATGAAACCATCACGCGCAATCATCAATGCAGAGGGATGGCCAACCTGCTGGCTCGAGTGAAACACTTCATGGATACCGTGTCTCCTTTCCCGGGGAATGGCTATGGCACAGCAAAGGTGTAGCACTATTGGGATCAGTTATTTAGTTGCCGCCAACCCAGTGATTTGAAACTGATGGCCAATTGGCTCTTCGCCACGCTTGGGTCTGCCACGTCCTGTATAACCGACATTCCGCACCTGATTTAGGAATAAATTTGCCGATAGCGCTCACCCAATACCTCCAAAATGATCTGCTGGTCTCCTGTTAGCTCCGTTACTTGTGGCGGAGCTTCTCCCAGTCGA
>NZ_JBLUXC010000124.1:0-1545 GCF_048276795.1 Aeromonas sp. PS2Canimalfood6 | reverse complement strand
AGAGCCGGCTCTTGCGCTCCACCAGGGTGACCAGTGCACCTGTGCCTTGCTTGCCCAGCACCGTGTCCGCCTCCCAATCACCGAGCCGCTCCCGGCTATCGACGATAGCCGGCCGTTCATCAATAGAGCGGGCTTCCTTGATGGGAGAACGCAGGCTGCTCGCCCCCTTGCGGTAGCGCTTGTGGCCCTGGCGCAGATGGCGGTACAACTGGCCACCCCGGGCTTTGTCGGCGGCCACATGGCGGTATATCCACTCGTGACTCACCATGAGGCCTATCTGCTTGCCCACCGCGCTTATCTGCTCCGGGCTCCACCACCAGGCGAGTGTCAGCTCGACAAACTGGATGACATCGGCAGATAGCCGAGATTTGGCCGCACTGGCCCGTCGGTGGGTGGCGTGCTGATGCGCATTGTCTGGCTGGTAGCCCTGCGGCCCGGCGTTACGACGCAGCTCCCGGTAGAGGGTGGAGCGATGAACGCCAATGGCGCGTGCGGTGGCAAGGATGGACATCCCCTGTGCGCGAAGCACCGATAACTGGTATCGTTGCCCCTCGGTCAACTGCTGATAGCTCATGGTGATACTGCTTTTACTTTGGCGAGCAGAAGGGTACCACCAATCAGCAGTTGGCCACCTCTCGCCATTCATCCATGAGTGTCGCACTTATTATCTGAATTCCCGTTTCACTCCTTGCGATCAAGTGAGGAAAGACATCCTCCCACATCAGTGTATCGAATTATCAGCCATTCACATATACGTCATTTGACGTAGTTCTCTGCACGATATGCGCATATTTAGCCCGCTGTTTTTTCTCAATACTGAACCTGCTTGTTCAAAGGGTGATTGTCTTGAAGCTTCAAATGAACAGATACCGAAGCAGGGTTTGTTCATAGCTGAAAACTAATTTAAGGAAGAATACGCATGAAAAGGAAACTACTCGCAAGTTCTATTCTGGCTGCGTCTTTATTTGGTAGTCACGCGTTTGCTGCAGATGACACCATCAAAGTGGGTATCTTGCACTCGCTGTCTGGCACCATGGCGATCAGTGAAACCACACTGAAAGACACCATGCTTATGCTGATTGATGAGCAGAACAAGAAAGGCGGATTGCTGGGCAAAAAACTGGAGCCTGTGGTGGTTGACCCTGCGTCAAACTGGCCGCTGTTCGCTGAAAAAGCGCGTGAGTTGGTTCAAAAAGACAAAGTCTCTGCCATTTTCGGCTGCTGGACTTCCGTTTCCCGTAAATCAGTGCTGCCAGTAGTGGAAGAGCTGAACAGCGTGCTGTTCTACCCTGTGCAGTATGAAGGGGAAGAGTCATCCAAAAACGTATTCTATACCGGTGCTGCACCAAACCAGCAGGCGATTCCAGCGGTTGATTACCTGATGGAACAGGGCGTAGAGCGTTGGGCTCTGCTGGGTACTGACTCAGGGCAAGATCGCGAACGTTTTTTAAGCAGGGCACGAGGATTTGACCGACCGAACAGGGTGTGATCTTATACTCTCTTTTACGGGAGTTTCGTCATGAACCATCAAGCGGCATTTACCCA
>NZ_JBLUXC010000122.1:0-1688 GCF_048276795.1 Aeromonas sp. PS2Canimalfood6 | reverse complement strand
TCCGGTTTAATCATCGTTTTGACCTCAAGAGCATGTTGGTTGAATTGGGGCATGCAGTCGTGGCAAGCCCTCCGATGCCATATCGGCTCTTGAAGCTGGCTGAGGGTCATGGGTAATCAGGTAAGGAAATGAAAAATTAGTCCGCATACCGCCACGCAGCAAATCATGGCAAAATCGGCAGCATACTTTGGATATCAGTGGCTTCTCGGCCACTACCTGTTCGCGATCGTCCGAATACGCTTCGCTATTCGAACCTACAACACAGATAGCGGCCCCTCACCCTGGCCCTCTCCCGAGGGAGAGGGGATGGTCCGTGCCAGTTCCAAGCCCGGTTGCCAAACCAAATCAGAGGCGCATATTTGCCCCCTTCTCCCACTCTTGATCACAAACAAGAGGAGAAGGGCTGGGGATGAGGGGGGAGGTAACAATAAGCCACATAATGTAGGGTCGATTAGCGCAGCGTAATCGTCCGCATACCGCCACGTACCGAGTAATGGCAAGACCGGCAGGAAACTCCAGATATCGGCGGTCTCTCGGCCGACCTCCTATTCGCGATCGTTCGAATACGCTGCGCTATTCGAACCCACTGCTTGCGGTTATGCTAACCACAAACACAATGTCGAACGATTCACAATATACGAAATGTATTTTTATCGTGAGGAATGAGAGGTATACGTGATTTTTTCAAAATGCCATTTATGTCAACAAGAAGCCGAACTACAGGAGTCTCACATATTCCCTCGATCATATTTCAAAAAAATAAAATCGGGGAGCGGCCAAGTATTGGAGATAGCAATAGATAAGGATACTCCACCATCACTATCTAACTTTGACCCTAAAGAGCATTTACTTTGTTTTGAATGTGAGCAACACATTTCTAAAAAATATGAAGCGTACGGCACTCAAATATTCAGAAGGACACAAAACATTGAAAGAGAAAATCTTCATGTAAAAATAAAGAACTTTAACTACAATAAATTTTATTTGTTCCTCATTTCTATTCTTTGGCGAGCATCTATTTCAACAATTGAACGATACCGCCATATTAACTTTGATGACAAAATGAATGCTAGGTTTGCAGCATGCCTTCTTAAAGAGTCAGTCAGGTTGTCACCATCTATAAAGCTAGACCACTTCTTTCGAGTAGCTATTTTCAGGTTAAAAGACTTCAGTAGACAACTGGATGATGACGTTATTAAACGCATTTTTATAGACCTGAATATAGTAAAGACTGAAGACATAAACGATGGGATAACTTATTTTTATGTAATAGATGGATGCTTAGTCATGATAAACCTAAATTGCCATGATGATATACATCAACAAAGAGTGATAAAAATAAAAAATCAGATGATAAATAAAACCATATTGAAAATTCCATTTATAAACATTTCGATATTAAAGAGGTTGCAGAGACTATTGCTGTGTCTATTGAAAAACTCTCATCCCATCCTAATAGAACAAAATAAACCCCATAAAAAACACCTACGAACAGTCATATTAAAGCAAATAAAACCCACCCGTATAACAGGTGGGTTTTATTTCATTGTCACCAGACTAACCCTAGCTCATGTACAGGACCTTAAGCGTTGAGTCCCTTTAAAACTCCTTCCAAGGTCCTGTTCTGTATCGATTTTCTCTGCTTGGTTCGGCAAGCGTTCTTGGCCAAATAATCAGCTGCCCATTCC
>NZ_JBLUXC010000121.1:0-1833 GCF_048276795.1 Aeromonas sp. PS2Canimalfood6 | reverse complement strand
AGCGATTGGGCCGCTGCCCACAGGAGTGGTTGAGGGCCGTGGTCAGGGCGTGCATCGAGAAGACAGATTATCCCATCCCGGCAGAACTGATGCCGTCAACCCCGTCCTGGTGAATAGATACTGAATTGTTACCCAACCGAGCATCAATACACGAACACTCCAATAAATTCATGTGTTTTATCAACTTGATATCAACAATGCGATCATTGTCACCATTTAAAATATGAAAATCAGGTGCGGAATGACGGATGTATCTTTTTGATGTAACATAATATCGTCAAGGCTCGTACTCAGGTCGCGATGCGCGTAAGCCTGTCACAGTGTGTTGCGCAGCCGGGAAACATTCTTTCTTAGATAAAACAAAATATTATGGAGTTTATCATGTTCAAAACGATCATGACCGTATCTGTGCTTGGCGCAGCCATTGCCTCTACTCACGCCATTGCCGCAGATAACTCAGCGGGTGGCGTAATTAACTTTACCGGTGCTATTACCGATACCACCTGTACGATTAATGGCGGGAAAAGCGCGGATATGACCGTCGCCCTCTCCCCCATTTCGGTTAAGGATGCCGGAACAACGGTTGGCCTGATTACAAAAAATAAAAAATCCATTTCGTTAACCTTCTCTGGCTGTACGCCAGCAGCAGGTACGACCGGTACGCCGCTGAAAGTGTATTTCTCCAGCGCCGATAATATTTCTACCGACGGCAAATACCTGCTGAATAACAGCGTTAATGAAAACGACGCCAGCGTGGCGCGTAATGTCGGTTTCGCCTTAGTTGAACCAGGTAAATCTACGCCGGTTACGCTGAACCAGGCTTATACCACCAGCATTATGGGTACCTCAGCGGCGCCAGATTCAGAAACGCTGACGCTGGACGTTTATTACTATAAAACCAACGCCGCTGCTGCAACGGTCGGTGCGTTGAGCTCTAACGTGACCTACACCATTTCCTACCTGTAATTTCAGTTAATCAGGCTTCGTCCCGGCGAAGCCTGTATTTAAGGTTACCAATATGCGTAAGATTATTATGCTGGCATCTCTGCTGCTCAGCGCGGGCAACGCATGGGCCAATATTGTGATTAATGGCACGCGTGTTCTTTATCCTGAGAATAACAAAGAGGTCATTGTTCAGTTAATCAATACGGGTGATGCCCCTGCGCTGGTGCAATCCTGGATTGATGACGGCGATATTAACTCCACCCCGGAAACGGCAAACGTTCCTTTTTTGTTATCGCCACCGGTGGTGAAGGTCAGCGAACATAATGGTCAGCAATTGCGGATAAAAAAGTTGCCAGCGAATTTACCGGGCGATCGCGAATCGGTCTTTTTCCTGAACGTGCTCGACATTCCGCCAAAGCCGGAAAATATACAAAACCAGAATACCGTTCAGCTGGCGATTAAATCACGCATCAAAATGTTTTATCGCCCGGCCTCGTTAACCGGCACGCTGGATAACGCAACGGGGAAACTGACGCTAATTGCCAGCGGTAAACAGTTCCGCATCGTTAATGACAGCCCTTTCCATATTACGGTTGCCAATATTTCCGAGGGCAAAACCAAATTACTGCAGGAATCACCGATGGTCGCGCCCTTTGGTCAACTCACCGTCGCAACAAAAAACGCGGTGAAACGCGGCCAAACCTACCAGCTGATGTATGTGGACGATTTGGGTGCGTATAAAACCCGCACGCTCACCAGCCAGTGATGGCCTTGTTGCTCAAATCGGGGAACTATCTGTCATCTCGGTGATCTGATCCTGTAGCGCAGTCTCCGAGAGCATCAGATGGGCAAGTCCAAGCACAAGATCAGCAACTGGCAGCAGTACAA
>NZ_JBLUXC010000120.1:0-1846 GCF_048276795.1 Aeromonas sp. PS2Canimalfood6 | reverse complement strand
CGACTGGGAGAAGCTCCGCCACAAGTAACGGAGCTAACAGGAGACCAGCAGATCATTTTGGAGGTATTGGGTGAGCGCTATCGGCAAATTTATTCCTAAATCAGGTGCGGAATGTCGGATCTAACCCAAGGGGGACGGTTCGAGTGATGCCACTATGCCAAGTAGCCGGTGAGCCATCTGCTTTGCCCCCTCCCCTTTGCAAGGGGAGGGCCGAGGTTTGCCGTGCCGGCTGACGGATGGTGCCATGACCCCCTCCCCGCCTCCCCCTTGGCAGGGGGAGGAGCAAGCAAGCGCCCCTGTCTGGACGAATCAAATAATCGAGGTGACAGCCACGTAGGTTCGATTAGCGAAGCGTAATCGGACGGCGGTAACGGCATTGCTCCCTTCTCCCGTTGATTAAAAAAGGAGGAGAAGGGCTGGAGATAAGGGGCAGGAAAAAGAGAGTTCGCGGTAAACGTTGGGTTTCGCTTTGTTCAGCCACAACTTATGTAACGGGTAGGTTGGTGCTGAGCCTACGGAGCCCAATATACGAGAGTTTATAAGCAGCATTTTTTATACTTCTTACCTGATCCGCATGGGCATGCACTATTTCTTCCTACATCGTACCCTTTATTTGAGTCATCTTTAACTGCTGTCATATCATTAAGTATGTTGTCTTTTTCCATAACCATTCTTGCTTTATTTCTCATTTCAAATGACAGTTCTTCTTGATATTCAAAAACAATTATATCTTCTGAGCGAAAATTATTCCCTTTCGGCTCTGTTGCAAAAACAATGAAGTTATTACATTTTGGATATTTATATTTAGCCACAAATGCATAGGCATGCATAGAATTTTGTCGTGCCTCGCGATACTCTTCATAAGACTCCTCGTCTTTTTTAGGATAAAATAAAAATATATACATATTCCTCTGATAAAGAGGGGATGTAGCTAGTCTTGCACTTCTCACATTTTTCGGAACAAGATGAAATTTTTCATTTAGTGCTTTACTTAAAAAATATCGCGACACCCTGTTTTCAGATGCTAAATATTTTATCGCTTTTTCATGAGTAGAAAACTCAAGATCAGCACCTAGCCCAACACTAGCAGATAATATATGTTGCGAAAGATGATTAATAATATCGTCCCAACTTTCGCTACCTTTTTTATATGCATCAAGTAATTCCTTTCTGAAAGACCCTTGATAATTTTCCCAATGGCCTTCAACAATAATACTATTTGGCTCCTCTAATGGCATTGCACCAACCACACTCACCATTGGGTCTTTGTGTGTAATGTATAAAGCGAGAAATTCCTCCTCTCCTACAATACAGCCAACAACTCCATCCCTAATATATTTTTGCTTCGCATCTAAATATGAAACAAAATCATGCATTGTATCTAATTCAGACATGACCAGTTGCAATCCATGTTCATCAAAAATATGTACAAAGGTTTTTTCAGGATGGTAATCAGATATATGAAAAGGCTTGTTCTGCATAACGGAAAGGCCATTATAGCATTGTACTAATGTCCCTAAACATCCATGGTCAGATTGGCCGAAATATTCCGATGCAGGCTCAACACTATTTTTAGTAACTGCGATAAGATATATATTTGCCGTTTCAACATCAAATTCAATGGGGAATGGTGTCGAACACTCTTTATTTACAAAAATTCGCTTAGGATACCTCTTTATAAAGGACTCTGCACCGTATAACTGCCTTATTGAGTTACATATAGATTCCTGATTACCCATGACCCTCAGCCAGCTTCAAGAGCCGATATGGCATCGGAGGGCTTGCCACGACTGCATGCCCCAATTCAACCAACATGCTCTTGAGGTCAAAACGATGATTAAACCGG
>NZ_JBLUXC010000119.1:0-1981 GCF_048276795.1 Aeromonas sp. PS2Canimalfood6 | reverse complement strand
GCGATTGGGCCGCTGCCCACAGGAGTGGTTGAGGGCCGTGGTCAGGGCGTGCATCGAGAAGACAGATTATCCCATCCCGGCAGAACTGATGCCGTCAACCCCGTCCTGGTGAATAGATACGGATAAAACGTATGAGTATATCGCCACAGATTTACTCACTGATGTGTCAGCCTAAGCACACAATATCTACCATCTGGATGCAAGCATGCAATGAACCTCTATCTATAAATAGATTGCATCCAGAATTACCCCCCTTACATATCCCCCTTTCATGCACAAGAGCGCCTAGTGCTGATTTTAGACATTGCATTTAAAATGCATTATGATGCTAAAATAAACAATTGAGCCTTTGTTTTCAAAATAAAATATGAATCACATTGAAAACAACTAGAACATGTCATTCAAGCATTGATGTCATTCTATATGCAGGAATTCGTCTGTTTATGTTCTGTTTAAGCCTCGTGTCTATTAAATCGAACGGCAAAAATGTTTTTATTTATATTGCTCTGCGAGCATATTATCCACATGTAATGACTACCGCATTAGCGATATTTACCATCCCATCCACATCCATTCTGTTTATGGGCATGTTATAGGTTAAATGTCGTTCAGCCAACACTCAAAAAGAGCAAAAAGCAACCAAGGGCAAAATTTGTACAATTATTTTTTCAATAAATAATCCCTTAGAAATCAATGACGTGATCTTGATGTCCGCCTTGACAGTGGCAATCTCTCGGTTTACTGTGAGTGCATCCCGAGCAGCCCAATGACCGCACTGGCAGTATGGAGTTACTATGCGAGTGAATATCGAAATGACCAAGGCCCATGATATTCATAGAGTATTTACCAGTAAGTACCACTGTATATACAAACATAAGGTGCTGATTTGTCAATCTGTACACTATTGCTTATCCAGCTGAACATGGTGTTTTCGTAGCCTGGCAAGAGCTGGTTCCGAACGTTATCCAATCTAGGTCGATTCATCAATTAGCTTACCGCTACGTATGGATGAAGTGGCAGAATACACGAGCACAAATATTCACATGCTAATTATATAATAAACACTTCCTTCCACCATTTAATAAGGGTGTTCGATGAGATATCATTACTATAATATGAAAGTAAATGAAGCCGTTCGTCAGTTTTTTGAAGATGGAAAGAAAATAAAGGACATTGCTTTTAGCTGCAAAGCAGATGAGTGCACGGTTCGTATGTGGATCAGGGAGGAAAAAAAGCGCAGACAAGAAAAGAATAAAGAGTGAACAGATATAGTTATCACCTGACACCGGCCTCAAACCGGTGTTTTGGTTACGCTACTTGTGTTGAGCAACGACGAATCCAATTGGGATGAATGCAATTAAAGTATTGATTTACATAAAATTACATCATAATGTCAATTTTGTAGCCAACGGCTTGCGAAATGCCTCAAAATAGACGATGACCCAATGAACTCTTGAATGATGATTCGCATTGGGCTGCCATCAACAACCCCCAAACGGAGGCACAGACTCATCATGACTTATGTTGGGCAATCTCCCACAACCAGCAATCTATCTGTTCTAGAGTCGCTAGGTCTACCACGTAACTGGTTAGCCGCCCATCAACACATAGTGTCTGGTGTATCTCCTGAGATCGTCGTCAAACTGAGTTCGCTCTTGGGGTCTAATACCCGAACCATTTGCCAGATGATTGGTATTAGCCGAGACACACTGAATCGCCAAATCAAACGGGGCAATAGCTTATCGACAGCTCAGGGAGATCGCGTTTACTGGTTAGCCTTAGCAGTGGATGCAGCCATATCCCTACATCGGGGAGATACTGCTAAAACGATGAGATGGCTCACCCGCTCTGCGTGGGGATTAGGGAAGGTGCGAACAAGTCCCTGATATGAGATCATGTTTGTCATCTGGAGCCATGGAGCAGGGTTCATCATGAGTCATCAACTTACCTTCGCCGACAGTGAATTCAGCAGTAAGCACCG
>NZ_JBLUXC010000118.1:0-1991 GCF_048276795.1 Aeromonas sp. PS2Canimalfood6 | reverse complement strand
GGCATCTTCACAGGTTCAGGAGCAGGAGCAGACCAAGATACCTGGACACTCGTAAACCCGCAGGAACGTACCAAGGAGACCGCCGCATCAATGGTCTTGAATACCCGCACACCCCCCCGATATAGCGCTAACAAATGCGGCCCCGTTTGCGTCTGCACGCTGACCGCATACCCTCCCTCTGTTTCGATGATCGTAACTGACACCACAGCCCCGTAACTGGATAGCCCCCTAAAGATAGATTCGAGCATAATCGCATCCTGCATGTGCAAAAATCGGTTTTTGCACGAGCATAGTACAGTTTTCGCTAGTATTCCCCCCGTATTACTACACGGGGGGGGGTGGGCGCTGCGGCGTTTACCTCCCTCAGTGCGCCCACCCCTCAAAAGCCGGTTTGGCAGGGAAGGGAGGGGAGCCAGTCTCAGGTCAGGTTCTGGACCGCTGCGCGGGTTCCGGCGCTTGGCCTTACGTGAAAATTTTGACGTAAGAGGGGCGCCTTGTAGGGGCTACCGCCCCTGTTCGAGGGCGGCCGTGAACAACGCACCAACCAGGCGATCAAGCGTTACCTGGTCAACATCGAGAGCGGGGTTTGGATTGGCCAACAGCAGCTTGAGCGCGGGGATATCATCCCGATTAAACGTCACAGTAACGCTTTTATCTGCCTGAGCTGCTCGGTACTTGGCCTGACGTTCAGCACCAGAGAGCGCAGATCCAGTACGAGGACGGCCACGGGGGCGCTTGATGGGGAGCAGGTCGGCGGTTTGATTGTCGTTGACGTCTTTCATACTGGGCCTTTTCGGTAACAGTGACGGTAATTAGCCAGCCTACCCGTATTACATCCGGGGACTGGCGAGGGTTCCCCCTCGACCCCTTAATTATCGTCACTGTGACAGTTATTGGCAATGCTATTTTTCGTCACAGTAACAATAACTAACCAGTTAGCTAATTGGTTAATTCACCGATACGCGAATCAATGGATCAATTGATTGCTTGCCCCCTCCAGCGTCGTCGTCCTCCTCGCTAGACCGCTCGACCGTCCTCCTCCTTGGAGTTGGCAAAATAGCCCCAAGGCAGGAAATACGCGGCCTAGGCTGTGTTTTTGCAAAAAGGAGAAGATCGAGACTGGATCCAGAGGATCAACAGAAGGTAAGGTAGTATCCAGAAACGAAAAAACCGCCCTGGCAGGCGGTTTGTTCGGGTGGGGTGAAAATCATCAAACGCCCCACCGGTAACAGGTCGATACGCGCGACGAGCTACCCAATACCCAACCAGTTTAGCGGCCAAAAGCCCTATCAATCAAGCACCCGCGCGTATCCCTGTTACCAAGGCTCACACCTTGGCGCTTTAGCGTACCTGGATGGATTGGACTTCAAGAGATTGTTGCCGTTCCAGGTGTGTGAGTCGGGTCGAACGGGGAGACTCTGCATACGACCCAAACGCGCAGCGGCGCACCTCAGCAATGCACACCCACAGGCAGGTATGGGAAAACAGGCCTAGGGGCTCTCAGGGCCTCTGAATCGGGATAGTGGGATGCAGTTGGAGGTGCTCTATCGGAGCGTGCAGAGGGGCGGCAACCCGGGGGAAACGCTGGGTTCGTCCGATAGTCCGATCATGGTCGCGCAAGCCTGTTTAAGACAGGAGGGCGCAGCCTTGCCAAGCAAGGCCTTGGCGCTTCCTTTTTCGCGGAGGCCAATAGGCCGGAGCCCGTCTAGAAAGTCATTAGAGAGAGGACCTTGGCGAGGTGGTAAAGCCCGTTCCCGAAGGGTTGTCCATCAGGGGCTTGTCCCCTGTGGGCAATAGGGCTTTTCCACGGAGCGGTTGTTACTTACGCCGTTTTTTCTTTGGAGGGGTTCGCCTGTTCGCAGGTGGCGGGGGCATCTTCACAGGTTCAGGAGCAGGAGCAGACCAAGATACCTGGACACTCGTAAACCCGCAGGAACGTACCAAGGAGACCGCCGCATCAATGGTCTTGAATACCCGCACACCCCCCCGAT
>NZ_JBLUXC010000117.1:0-2533 GCF_048276795.1 Aeromonas sp. PS2Canimalfood6 | reverse complement strand
ATTCACGCTGGCCAACCTGTTTCGGGCGGACCAAATGATACGTCAGTGGGAGAGATCTCACTAAAAACTGGGAATAACGCCTTAAATGGCGAAGAAACGGTCTAAATAGGCTGATTCAAGGGAAGGTGCGAATAAGTCATATGGCACGAGAGCATTTACTGGTAACCCATTGATATTAAATGACTAAAATTTTCATTTTTTGTTCGTGGGATACTTGTTCGCACTTTCCCAAGGCATTTACGGGAGAAAAAATCGGCTCAAACTGAAAAAATGAAATGACTGAGTCAGCCGAGAAGAATTTCCCCGCTTATTCGCACCTTCCCTAGGCAGGGGTTCGTCAAGGCCAGGACCGCCCAGGCCAACCAGATCCGAGGACTTTTGGCGGAATATGGGCTCATCATCCCCCAGGGCATCACCCACATCGGCCAGCGTGTTCCCGAATTCCTGGAGGACAGTGAAAACTGCTTGCCAGGGACGTTTCGCCTGTTGCTGATGCGACTCCACGAGCACCTCAAGGAACTCAATAAGCAGGTCAACGAGCTGGAGGAAGCGAGCGTACGCTGGCATCGAGACAGTGTCGCCAGCCAAACATTGGCACAGCTACCCGGTATAGGTCCTATCACCACCAGCGCCCTGGTGGCCTCCATTGGCAATCCGAGAAATTTCCAGAATGGCAGGCAGTTGGCCGCGTGGCTGGGGTTGGTGCCACGGCAACACTCCAGCGGTGGCAAGCAGACCCTGCTGGGGATCAGCAAGCGCGGCGACAGCTACTTGCGCACACTGTTAATTCATGGCGCTCGGGCGGTGCTACGAGTAGCAGAACACAAGGAGTCGTTTGCAGGAAGCTGGTTGGCCGGGGTGATGGCACGGCGCAACCCTAACGTGGCGGCGGTAGCGCAGACGGCTAGAATCATCTGGGCATTGCTGGCACACGACAGAAAATATGATGCTCACAATGGCATGGCCGCATGAAAAACAGGTTTAGTAAGGGCGGGCTGACAGCCCTGCAACAAGACGGTTGGCAATGATAATGAAGCACAGATTGCGCAGGCAATCATGAAGTGATGGCGAGACAGGTCAGACCGTGGCTGGCAAAACCCGGTGTTAACACAGCACGTCGTTAAGTGCGCTGTAAGTGATAGAGGAGCCAGTCAGCGAATTCCATCAGGGATAGAGGCTGTTGCCTCGGTGAAATCCGGATCTATGGCTGCAATCTCCACCTGACTCACTTTCATTGATTGAGGGCTTGGCAAACCGGGGCGACCATCTATGTTAACAGGGGCTGAGCGTCGTCGACGCCGGAAAAGATCTCCATCGTGCAGCAGACCTTTGAGCCCGGAATGACCGTCTCTCATGTAGCTCGCTTGCACGACGTCAACGCCAACCAGCTTTTCAAATGGCGTAAGCAATTCCAGGAAAGCTCTCTCACGGCGATCACCGCCGGTGAGGATGTTGTTACAGCCTTCGAGTTGGTTGCTGCCATCAAGCAGATCCGAGAGCTCCAGCGTCTGCTCGGGAAGAAAACCATGGAGAACGAGATCCTCAAAGAAGCCGTAGAGGTTGGTCGAGCAAAAAATGGATTGCGCATGCGCCCTTGTTGCCGGGGGACGACGATTAAGTGCTGTGAGCCAGGCCCTTAATGTATCGCGTGCGCAGCTATCCGTTCGTGTTCATCGAAAACCAGGTTGGCAAGATGGTCGTCATCATCGCCTGCATGATGATGCTGCCTTACTTGGCCGGATCATGGAGGCGATGGCTGAGCTTCCCTCCTATGGCTATCGTCGAGTCTGGGCGCTGTTACGGCGTCGGTCAGAGGCAACACGACAGCCTGTGGTAAACGCCAAACGGGTATATCGCGTCATGCGCGATCATGGCCTGTTGCTGGAAAGAAAACCGGCTGCACCATTGACCCAGCGGGCACATCAGGGGCGTGTTGCCGTCAAGGAGAGCAATCGACGTTGGTGCTCAGATGGCTTCGAGTTTCGCTGCGATAACGGTGAAAAACTACGAGTCACGTTCGCCATGGACTGCTGTGACAGGGAAACCTTGGACTAGGCTGCCAGTACCGGGGGTTACGACAGTGCCACGGTGCAAGATGTCATGCTGAGGTCTGTTGAGCGTCGCTTCGGGGATGCGTTGCCGGCATCACCGGTGGAGTGGCTGACTGATAATGGTTCGGCGTATCGAGCCCATGAGACCCGCGCGTTTGCACGAGAAATCGGGTTGGAGCCCAAAACGACTGCGGTGAGAAGCCCACAGAGCAACGGTATAGCGGAGTGCTTCGTGAAGACGATGAAGCGAGACTATATCGAGATGATGCCGAAACCAGATAGCCGAACAGCGGTAGGCAATTTGGCCATCGCGTTTGAGCATTATAACGAACACCACCCGCACAGCGCCTTGGGATACCGTTCAGGGTGAGAGCGTGAACATTTTGTTAAATTTCACCCAGTTTTTTGAGACCCGCATTGAGTACCGTTTCCAGATATTCACTGCTCATTCCTGCGATTTTTTGCTTCCGTCTTACGCTCGC
>NZ_JBLUXC010000116.1:0-2538 GCF_048276795.1 Aeromonas sp. PS2Canimalfood6 | reverse complement strand
TTGCATTGATAATAGTCATGGCTTCGGGCGTGTCGGTTTTTTTTTGCGATTAAATCAGATCACAAACGAAGCCTTTTTTCTATCTATTTCAATTGGTTGTAGCTAAAGATCCTGTACATGAAGCCTGCCATGGATCTGTGATAGCATGGCCTGGTCCTGAACTAGGGCTTCCCAAAGCGACCTACCCGCTACTCGCCAATGCTGATTGTGCTTTTAAAGGCAAAGGTGATGTCGTTGTGGGGCACGGGGGGATCAGTCTCCACGAGGTTATCGTTCCATTAATAATAGTTAATAGAAAACAATAGGTTATGGTTAAAACTCCCGGTTTCTGTCGCCATGTTGAAAAAGAGTGGCTTGAACAATCTCTTCGTTGGGTAGCAAACGGGGCTGAATATACACAACTTAATGACAATCTTGATAACTTTTTAAGCGCGTATATTTTTTCCAAAGAAAACCGCCGTAAAGCGCGGAATTTGCTCACCTCGGTGTGGAGTCAGCCAGTAGACCAATACACAAAGAGTTTTTTTGATAAAGGTATTGTATTACATAAAGAGGCTGAATCATTTTCCTTACCTATTCATTGGGGCATGTTAATTGCGAGAAAGCCGTTCTTTGCCGAAGTCGCTCGCTTTATTGGCCGACAATCAAGGCTAAATAATACTTTTACTTATGCCCAAGTGTTTCGGCGTATGAGTATGCTCTATGGTGAAACTGAAGCCACCAGCAGAGCATTAAGTGCCGTACTAAGAACCATAATGGAATTAGGCATATTAAAGCGAAATATGAGTCCGGCCTCTTACTCCATTGTTAATCAACGAGTCAGCATAAATAGTCATCTAGCAAATTGGCTGCTTGATGCTTTGCTCATTTCATCAAGCAAAGAGAGTATTGCTCTTGATGATGCCTTGAATGATCAGGCTCTCTTTCCCTTCCATCTTGATATTAACCTATCCAATCTTGATATGTCGGCATTTGAATGTCTGCAACAAGGAAACTCAATTGTAATTTTTAAAAAGGAATATTGAGTTATGAAACCAGCTATTGGATTTAATCGGCATTTAGAGATGGACTGGCTAGTTCAAACCGCATCTTGGTCAGCAAATGGGGTTCACGGCCAAGCATTAAAAAATAAAATTGATGTATTACTTGCGCCCAGCTTTGATAGCAAAGTTGCCCAAGATAAGACTAGAAACCTGCTCTTTGGAATTTGGGATTCAGAATCAAATTCCGTACCCAAAGCATTTCATGTCGATGCTTGTAGACTGCTTATTGAACACAGTGAGGTAAATATTGCGATTCATTGGGGAATGATGCTGGCTAAGTATCCATTTTTTTATAATGTTACGGCACAAATTGGAAAAATGGCTAAGCATGAAGGCTTATTTATCTACAAGCAGCTGGAGCAGCGTATAACCGAAGTCTATGGTGATACATCAACTATTAAGCGTTGTATTCAATTTGTTGTTAGGACATTGATCAATTTGGAGTTATTGTCTAATCCCAAGCAAGGTGTATATCAGTTACGAAAGCCCATTTCAATCGCTCATGATGATGTAAAGTCTTGGTTGGCGGAAGTGTCTGTGAGAGCAGAAGGAAACTCAAGCAAAAGTCTTTCTGCTATTAGTAATGATCCGGCATGGTTTCCTTTTTATATTAACTTCAATGAGAATTGCTTAACATCAAATTTTCGCCTAGATGTCCATCACCAGGCTAATGATGCGATTATTTTTATATAAGTGAAACGATTAATAGCAACATCTATTTAAAGTGGGCTATAAATAAACGCCGGATATTCCGGCGTTTATTTATAGCCAATGAGCGGGAAGCGTGATATCAAAAGACTTCGCTGCATAGCGTAGCATACTCAAAATTTCGCTGTGCCGGGCTTGATCAATAACATGCCCAGCTTTGCGCTGCTCCAACATCGTCTGTAGCTCCGGCAAATTGAACATGCCAAGACGATGGAAGTTGCCCCAGGTAGGCTCGCCAAATAGGTTATAGACCACCACGGTGCTATCTCGTTCACTGGCTAGGCGTTTTTCACCAAGGAGTTTGGTCAGCGCTTCTTCGGCTTCATCTTTGTCATCGTAGGTATTTAAGAGTTTCATCATCGGATTTTTTGGAGAAAATTAAAGTGCAGAGTCTAGCAAAAATGGTGACTGAACCACAGCGGGAGTGCTCAACCCAAGTACCCTCTCTCGGCTAGCGATACAATCCCCTCTGTGGCAACCACCAGATGATCCAGGAGCCGGATATCGACCAGCTCTAGGGCGGTCTGCAATCGGTGGGTTATTTCGATATCTGCCCGGCTGGGTTCCGGGTATCCCGACGGGTGGTTATGCACCAGCATCAGGGCAGCAGCATTAAGCGCCAACGCACGTTTCACTACTTCCCGTGGGTAGACGGAGGCACTGCTTAGGTATCTATTCACCAGGACGGGGTTGACGGCATCAGTTCTGCCGGGATGGGATAATCTGTCTTCTCGATGCACGCCCTGACCACGGCCCTCAACCACTCCTGTGGGCAGCGGCCCAATCG
>NZ_JBLUXC010000115.1:0-2592 GCF_048276795.1 Aeromonas sp. PS2Canimalfood6 | reverse complement strand
TGGAATGGGCAGCTGATTATTTGGCCAAGAACGCTTGCCGAACCAAGCAGAGAAAATCGATACAGAACAGGACCTTGGAAGGAGTTTTAAAGGGACTCAACGCTTAAGGTCCTGTACATGAATAACGCCAAAAGCCGTTACTTGGCGGGGCTGAGTCATGAATTGCGCACCCCGCTGAATGTCTTGCTGGGTTACGCACAATTGTTAAGTGATGATCGCAAGCTGGATCACCAAACCCGTGAATATGCCCATATTCTTCGGCGGAATGGAAAACACCTTTCTGATCTGTTGGAAGGGTTACTGGAGATCTCCAAAATTGAAGCGGGTCGTCTTGAGCTGCAACGCGTTGAATTTAATCTGGCAACCATGCTCGATGAGCTGGCAGAGATGTTTGCGATGGAAGCATCCCAGAAAGGGCTTGAGTTTGAATATATACCTTGCGTGAATCTGCCTGTCTACATCGCCATCGACAAACAACGCTTACGGCAGATCCTCATCAATTTGCTGGATAATGCGGTTAAATATACTCGCGAAGGGAAAGTGACTTTCCGCGTCACCTACCGCAATCAGGTGGCGCGTTTTTCCGTCCAAGATACCGGTATTGGGCTATCTGAGCACGACATCCAGCAGATCTTTAAGCCGTTTGAGCGCATTCAAACGCAAAATACGCGCGCCATTCAAGGCACGGGGCTTGGGCTGACTATTTCTCATGCGCTGGCCAGCCTGATGGGCGGCGATATCTCCTGCCAAAGCCAGCCGAATGTAGGCAGCAATTTCACACTGACCATGATGATGTCAGCAGTCGAAAGTCCCGTTTCAGTTCCAGTGCTGATTAACCCAAATATTACCGGTTACACCGGCGCACGACAGACCATTCTGGTCGTTGACGACATTGCTGATCAACGCAATCTGGTGAGCAACATTCTCACGCCACTTGGTTTCAACATTTTACAGGCGAATGGCGCGGCTGAAGCGCTGAAGATGGCCGAAAATCATACCATTCACCTCTATATTCTTGATATCACCATGCCCGAAGTCAGCGGCTGGCAACTGGCGATCCAGCTGCGGCAAAAAGGCATCCGCAGCCCCATTATGATGCTGTCAGCCAACATTCATGAGTTAGAAAAAAGCAACATGCTCGCCAAATATCATAATGATTACCTGAGCAAACCCATCTCGCGGGAACAACTGCTCACGAAACTCAGCAACTTATTACCCGTCGACTGGCTGTTTGCAGACGAGCCGGAAGATAAACCAGCCGCCAATTCAGATGCATCCGTAGCGCACGCGGCGCTCCCATCCCATGATGATCTGACGCAGTTGATCAATTATGCGGAAATTGGCTTTATGTCCGCATTCCTCGAAAAACTGGATGAGATCGTCAGTTCCGGCGACAGCGCTGAGGCTTTTTTTGGTTCAATCCGCAGCGATGCATCGCAATGTAAATTTGAAAAAGTCGTACATAACCTGAACGAGTTGATAAATGAGCATTATTGAATTCAGTAACATCATTGTATTAGTGGTCGACGACTCGCCTGAGTCACTCGGCATGCTTAACGCCACGCTCAATAAAGCGGGGTTGACTGTGCTGGTGGCGCTCAGTGGTGCACAAGCATTGGCGATTGTGGAAAAAGTGCAGCCCGATGTGGTGTTGCTGGATGCGATCATGCCGGAAATGGACGGGTTTGATACGTGCCAGAAACTGAAAGAAAAGCTCCCCTCCACCCCTATTTTATTTATGACCGGCCTTAACGATTCAGAGCATGTCATTCATGGTTTTGAGGTGGGTGGTGTCGATTATATCACCAAACCGGTTGTGCCAAATGAAGTGCTGGCGCGAATCAAGGTGCACAGCCATAACGCCAAACTGGCGAAATCGGCACAATTTGCCCTCGATTATGCCGGGCAATATGTCTTCTGCGTATCAAAACAGGGGCGCTTGGAGTGGGCTACGCCTTACGCACAAGAGCTGATCGGCAAGATAAATGGCGATATTCTGGAAACGTGGAAAAGCATTCAACCCGACATCGCCCGCTGGATCACATCCGAACATCGGAAAGAACCTCTGCAACTGAACCAGTTTACCCCGCCGATTCAAGCTGAATATGCCGGTGAATATGATCAGCTGCATGCATTGATCCGTTTGGTCACGCCGAAAAAACGCGGTACAGAAGAAGATTTGCAACGCGAACTTAATCTCACTAAACGCGAATCTCAGGTGCTTTATTGGCTCTCTTTCGGCAAAACCAATTGGGAGATCGCCACTATTCTTGAAATGAGCCACAGAACAGTGAACAAACATCTTGAGCAGATCTACAAAAAGCTCAATGTTGATAACCGCACTGCAGCAGCAAGTATTTCACTGCGGTTACTCGATAGCTCACATGCCAGGGAAGGTGCGAATAAGTACCCTATGAGCCAAAACTAAAAAGTTTAGCCATTTAATATCAATAATTTAGAATGGTGTGTTTTTGGTATCTATTCACCAGGACGGGGTTGACGGCATCAGTTCTGCCGGGATGGGATAATCTGTCTTCTCGATGCACGCCCTGACCACGGCCCTCAACCACTCCTGTGGGCAGCGGCCCAATC
>NZ_JBLUXC010000114.1:0-2691 GCF_048276795.1 Aeromonas sp. PS2Canimalfood6 | reverse complement strand
ATCGACTGGGAGAAGCTCCGCCACAAGTAACGGAGCTAACAGGAGACCAGCAGATCATTTTGGAGGTATTGGGTGAGCGCTATCGGCAAATTTATTCCTAAATCAGGTGCGGAATGTCGGCCTTAGCCCGGCGCCGGGCTTGCATCATTTCTAGTAGAAGCGTCTAATAACCCCCATGCCAACCAGCGACGCTCTGCCCCGCCGCCCTCGCGGCCGCCCTGCCCAGCACGGGCACACCTATGCCGACACCCGGGATCTGTTGATCCGCCGGGGCATGGAGCTGCTGACCGAACAGGGCATCGCCGCCACCTCCATCGAGCGGGTATTGCAGTCGACCGGGATCCCCAAGGGCTCCTTCTATCACTACTTCGCCACCAAGCACGACTTCACCCTGGCGGTCATGGATGCCTATCACCATTACTTCTGCCGCAAGCTGACGCGCTATCTGGAGGATGAGAGCCTGCCCCCCCTGGCCCGCCTTGTCGCCTTCGTCGACAGCGCCTGCCGGGGCATGACCCGTTATGCGTTCCAGCGGGGCTGCCTTGTGGGCAACCTGGGTCAGGAGGTGGTGCAACTGTCCCCCGAGCTGCGCCTGCGCCTCGAGCAGATCCTCCTCGACTGGGAGGCGCTGCTCGCCCGCTGCCTGAGGGATGCCGTGACGGCGGGGGAGCTGCCCCCTGATTGTGACTGCCCTGCCCTCGCCCATCAGTTCTGGATCGGCTGGGAAGGGGCCGTGCTGCGCGCACGCCTGGTGGGCGATACCGAGCCCATGCTCTCTTTTTTCAATTTTTTCATGAAGTTAGCAAAGTGATTTTTTTACGAATATTAATAGTCAACCAGTCCAATTAATGGGAGTAGACAAGATGTTCAACGGTATTCTGATCGAGAAAGACGAGGCGGGTTATCGCGCCAGCTACCAGAGCCTCTCCGAGGAGATATTGCCTGCCGGGGATGTGACCGTGGCGGTACAGTGGTCTTCCCTCAACTACAAGGATGGCCTGGCCCTCACCGGCGCCTCCCCCGTGGTACGCCGCTTCCCTCTGATCCCCGGTATCGACTTTGCCGGTACCGTGCTGGAGAGCCAGCATCCCGACTGGTACCCCGGCGACAAGGTGGTGCTCAACGGATGGGGCGTGGGCGAGACCCACAGTGGCGGGCTGGCAGAGCGGGCACGGGTCCGGGGCGACTGGCTGGTCGCCCTGCCTGAGCGCTTCCAGCCCCGGGACGCCATGGCCATCGGCACCGCAGGGTACACCGCCATGCTCTGTGTGATGGCGTTGGAGAAGCACGGCATCACCCCCGGTGACGGTGACATTCTGGTGACGGGCGCCAACGGCGGCGTGGGCAGCGTGGCGATCACCCTCCTGGCCAAGCTGGGCTATCGAGTGGTGGCCGCCACCGGGCGGCTGCACGAGGCCGACTATCTGACGTCCCTCGGCGCCGCCGAGGTGATCGATCGCGCCGAACTGGCCGCGCCGGGACGCCCGCTGGGCAAGGAACGCTGGGCCGGCGTCATCGACACCGTCGGCAGCCACACCCTGGCCAATGCCTGCGCCACTACCCGCTACGGCGGCGCCGTGGCCGCCTGCGGTCTGGCGGGAGGGATGGACTTCCCCTCCACCGTCATGCCCTTCATCCTGCGCGGCGTCACCCTCTATGGCATCGACAGCGTGATGGCACCGCGCCCGCTGCGTCAGCAGGCCTGGGCCCGACTGGCCGAGGATCTCGACCTGACCCGCCTCCATCTCCTCACCCGGGAAGTGCCCCTCTCCCAGGTCGTGCCCCTGGGGGATGCCTTCCTGGCAGGCCAGGTGCGCGGCCGGATCCTGGTCAATGTCCAGGGGTGATGACTGACGCGATATGAGCCGGCTCGCCTGACCACGTCAGGCGAGCCTCTCCAGGGCATTTCGCAGCCACACGGAACGTCACTCCTCCTTCCCATCGTCCATGACAATGGACAACAGATGCGTTCAAACACTCAAGTGCAGGTTTCCCGGACAGAGGGACCGAGACACCTCTATATGCCGCACCTTCCCGCTGCGCACCCTCCCCCATCGATGCAGACAACCGTCACTCCTCACCGACAAGCCCCTGCCCTGGATACCCGTATTCGCCGACATGAGGCCCTGTTCGCCCACGACTGCGAACCATTGTCTTGCCCACTGACAGACCCCCGTTAAACAATCGATGCATCGAACAAATAATTCAGAATAGGAATACGTTTTATTTATCACCGCATATAAAAAGGGCGCATCACCTTGTATTAAACCTGTTTTTTGTATGGAAAAGCCCGAATCAAATGACAGGGTGCATTACACTCAAAACGACGCTTCATACCCAGAAAGTGTGAAGGGTTCGTCAACGAAGAGATGTCGGATGATTCTATTTTCTTGGCTGGGGTGTACTTATGGAAGGTGCGAACAAGTCCCTGATATGAGATCATGTTTGTCATCTGGAGCCATGAAAAAGGGTTCATCATGAGTCATCAGCTCACCTTCGCCGACAGTGAATTCAGCAGTAAGCGCCGTCAGACCAGAAAAGAGATTTTCTTGTCCCGCATGGAGCAGATTCTGCCATGGCAAAACATGGTGGAAGTCATCGAGCCGTTTTATCCCAAGGCTGGTAATGGCCGGCGACCTTATCCGCTGGAAACCATGCTACGCATTCACTGCATGCAGCATTGGTACAACC
>NZ_JBLUXC010000113.1:0-2738 GCF_048276795.1 Aeromonas sp. PS2Canimalfood6 | reverse complement strand
TTGCGGCGGAGCACCGTTGGAGGTGATCAAGCAATACATTCAAAACCAGCGGGGCTGACGCCCCGGCGAAATTCCCCTCCCACCTACGTCGGAGGGAGTCCCCTTTCGCATTTAAGATGGAATACCTCCGGTTAGCCATCGACGCCAACCCGTCAATCGGGGCGCTCACTTTTTAGCTTAGCCCGCCCGCGCTCGCCCGGTGTGCAGGTAGACACCTGCGCCCTTGACGGTGCCCACCCTGTAGCAGGTATGCTCGACCCCTTCGGCGCCCTGCCGTGCGGGCGCCGCTCAAACAAGGATGCCGCATGCAAACCAAGGACAAGTGTCTGGCCGCCCTGGTCATTCTCTGCTGGGGACTCAACTTCGTCGCCATCAAGTGGGGGCTGGAAGGCATCCCCCCACTGCTGCTGGGAGCACTGCGTTTCGTCGGAGTCGTCTTCCCGGCCATTCTGCTGGTCCCCAGGCCTGCCATGCCCTGGCGCTGGCTGCTGGCCTATGGCGGTGCGATCAGCCTGGGCCAGTTTGCCTTCCTGTTCTGCGCCATGAAATTCGGCATGCCCGCCGGCATGGCCTCCCTGGTGCTGCAATCCCAGGTGGTCTTCACCCTGCTGTTCGCCATGATCTGGCTCGGAGAGCGCTGGCAGCCCCACCACTGGGTGGCACTGCCGCTGGCGGGAGCAGGTCTTTATCTCATTGCCACCCATGGCGAGGGCAACCTCACCCTCATCGGGTTTGTGCTGACGCTGTGCGCAGCCGCCTGCTGGGGCCTTGGCAACGTCATCAATCGCCAGATAGGTCTGCGCTATCGCACCTCTCTGCCGAGCCTGGTCGCCTGGGGCGGGCTGGTGCCCATCCTGCCCTTCTTCGCGCTCTCCTGGCTGTTCGAGGGGCCCGAACTCATCGCAAGCAGCCTGCTCAACATCCGTTGGCAGGGCGTCTTGTGCGTGCTCTATCTCTCGTTTATCGCCACCTGGCTCGGTTATGGCCTGTGGGGGAGGCTGCTGATGCGCTATCCGGTGGCCCAGGTTGCCCCCCTCTCCCTGCTGGTGCCCTGTGTCGGCATGGTGGCCGCCGCCCTGCTGCTCGATGAACACCCCACTCCCCTGCAATGGCTGGGCTCGGGTCTGGTGTTGCTCGGCTTCGTGGTGCATCTGCTGGGGGGCAAGATGCGCTTCTTGAAGACCCAAACCGAGGATTGACCTCGCCCGGGAAACTTCCCATCATGGGTCAGGCCCTCTTGGGCCCACCCCGTTATTTCGGCAGGACGCCATCATCAGGAGAGCAAGGACATGCGTCATCCGTCATTTTCGATCATCCCCTCTTTACCAGGCATCATGCGGGTCACGGCCATGCTGCTCCCCTTCTGCTGGAGCCCGTTCGGCTGGAGTGCCACCCTGCCGGCAGATCTCAAATGGGAGAACAACGACACCGATCCCGTCTATGCAGACCCCGAGGCCAAGCGAGGCGGCACCTTCCGGGATTTCATGTCGAGCTTTCCGCTCACCTTGCGCAAATACGGACCGGATTCCAACGGCGGCTTTGCGGCCTACGTGCGCGAGACCAACCTGCCGCTCCTGAGCACCCATCCCGTGACGCGCAATCCCATCCCCATGCTGGCCAACCAGTGGGCTTTCGGCGCGGATAACAAGACGCTCTATTTTCGTATCAACCCCAAGGCCCGCTGGTCGGACGGCCAGCCCGTCACTGCGGATGACTGGGTCTTCACCCTCAAGATGATGCGCAGCAAGGAGATCAACGACCCCTGGTACAACAACTACTACAGCACCCAGATAAGCGAAGTGACCAAGTTTGACGATCACACCCTCGCCATCACCAGCGGCACCGAGAAGAGCCGGGAAGATCTGCTCGAAGCTCTCCCCTTCACCCCGGAGCCCAGCCACGCCATCAAGCTGACCGCCAACTGGGTCAAGGAGTACAACTGGAAGGTGCTGCCGGTCACCGGCCCCTACCAGATTGGCGAGCTCAGGAAGGGCAAGTCGGTGACCTTCGACCGGGTCAAGGATTGGTGGGGGAACGACGAGCGCTACTTCCAGCACCGCTTCAATCCGGATCGCATCGAGATCAAGGTGCTCAGGGATCAGAACATCGCCTGGCAGCACTTCCTGCGCGGTGAGCTCGACACCTTCCCCCTCGTGATGCCCAACTGGTGGCACGACAAGAGCAAGACCGCCGAATTCGAGAAGGGCTATATCGAGCGGCTCTGGTTCTACAACCAGACGCCTCAGCCCCCCATGGGGCTCTATCTCAACACCGCCGATCCCTTGCTGAGCAATCTCGACGTCAGACTCGGCATCCAGCACGCCCTCGCCCTGGACAAGATGATCGCGACCCTGCTGCGGGGGGACTACCAGCGTCTCAACACCTATGGCTCGGGCCAGGGTGATTTCACCAATACCGACCTCAAGGCGCGCCCCTTCGATCCCGCCCTTGCTCGCGAATTCTTTGCCAAGGCGGGCTTCACTAAGACCGGGCCGGATGGCATCTTGCGAAATGACAAGGGCCAGCCCCTCTCCCTCAGCATCACCTACACCACGGCGGAACATGCACAGCGCCTCACCTTGCTGCGGGAAGAGGCGAAAAAGGCGGGGCTCAACCTCTAATGCCGATCAGTTAAGGATCCATTGACCGATCCTCAGGCTGTGTAAGAATCCGAAACTCCTTGTTGGGTTTCGGATTTTTTTATGCGTATCGACCAAGCTCTCGACTTCATTCACGCC
>NZ_JBLUXC010000112.1:0-2874 GCF_048276795.1 Aeromonas sp. PS2Canimalfood6 | reverse complement strand
TGGTGTTTTTGCTCATGGGGGGAGCGTATCTAAGGAGCAGGATCAAGCAAGCAGGAAAGTGGGATCAAGAGACGATCGTCTCATTTTTCCTGTGTCAATACTGTTCCGGTGAATACTTACTGTTTTTGTGCCAAGTGACTTGTTAGCACCTTCCCTAAGGAAAGTGCGAACAAGTATCCCACGAACAAAAAATGAAAATTTTAGTCATTTAATATCAATGGGTTACCAGTAAATGCTCTCGTGCCATATGACTTATTCGCACCTTCCCTAACAGCTGGACGTTGTTATCGTAGTCATCCACCAGCTCATCTATCAGTGCCAGCGCACTTTCGTAGTCATGCTGGTTGTCGATATGGGTGAAGTAGGGCAGCTCGGCCAAGGCCTCTCGGAGCTGTACCAGAATGGGTTTCAACATGTCAGAGTTACCTTGTTGGTTGCGCCCCCCCGTTTTCGATAACACTGGGGACCTGTCCAGTTTAGATCTTCAATGGAGGTGGCTGCTTGGTATGACACCATCACTGCATTTGCAAATTTTCCCGAGAAACCTCGGCTAGATTGGCAAAATTTCGTGCTCATCAATTCAAGAAGGTATTTAAAGAAGCGAACGCGGGTGCGAACTTGGGAGCTCCCGTGAAGCGATCGCAACAATCATGGACTCACTGACAGAGACGATCAACCGACGCACCATCGCTGCCTTGGCTTTTGTTGCGCCAACCCCAGTGCACTCCTGCTGAAACTCGTTACACCTTGTTTTAATGGCCCCTTGAATCGAAAGTGCGACACCCATACCTGAGGATCAAGGTTAAATACCGCCTTTAGCGTGTGAAAAACATTTACCGCCTAAAACAGGTAAATATTGATATACCTGCCACAGCGTGTAAATTAAAAGAAATTACGCTACCAGGTAAGTCAAATCATGAAAGTAACCAGCGCCAAGCAACTTAGTGCCTGTCTCAAGGATGCCAGGCTTTCGCAAAAGCTCTCCCAAGGCAAAGTGGCCGGCAAGGTGGGGATCAGGCAGGACACGGTGTCCAGCTTCGAGCTCAATCCCGAGTCAACCAAGCTGGAGACCTTGTTCAAGATCCTCGCCGCACTGGAACTCTCCCTCGATATCAGGCCCCGCACCGATCCTGCGGAAAACGCCACGCCTGGCTGGAAGGAGGAGTGGTAATGGCCAGCCTGACGGTCTACATGAACGGATACCGGGTAGGTACCTTTACCAAGGCGACCAATGGTGCTCACCAATTTCAGTACGATGAATCGTGGGTGAAGTTGCCAGGCAGCCGCCCCATCTCGCTCTCCATGCCATTACGCCAGCAGCGCTACCAGGGCGATGAGGCCTATAACTTCTTCGATAATCTGCTGCCAGATAACCCGGAAGTAAGAAACCGGGTGGTGGCGCGCTATCAAGCCGATTCCACCCAACCCTTTGATCTGCTCAGTTGCATTGGCCAGGACAGCGTGGGGGCATTGCAACTGGTGGCTCAGGGCAGACCTGTGCCAGACGTTAAGCGCATTGAGTGCAAGCCGCTCTCTGACGCCGAACTGGAGCAGATCATGACCAGCTACCAGCAAGGGATCCCGCTTGGTATGGTGAGGGAAGAGGACGATTTTCGGATATCCATCGCCGGGGCTCAGGAAAAGACCGCGTTACTCTACCTCGACAACCGTTGGTGCTTACCGCATGCAGCGACCCCAACCACCCACATTATCAAGCTGCCCATTGGCAAGATCGAAAGCCACTCCTACTCGATAGACCTCTCCCAGAGCGTAGAAAACGAATATCTCTGCACCCTGATCGCCAAAGCATTGGGTCTTCCGGTTCCCCATTGCTTCATCATGCAGGTCGGCAAGGTCAAGGCTCTGGCGGTGGAACGCTTCGATCGGCGCTACGCCACGGATCGCAGTTGGATCATGCGCCTGCCCCAAGAGGACTTCTGCCAGGTGTTGAATGTACCGTCAGCACGCAAGTACGAGAGCCATGGTGGACCGGGCATTGCTGACATCATGACGACCCTGCTGGGATCGGCCACGCCGGAGCAGGATCGGTACCTGTTTATGAAGTCTCAGGTGTTGTTCTGGCTGCTGGCTGCCACTGATGGCCATGCCAAGAATTTCTCGGTGTTTATCGAACCTGAAGGGCGTTTCCGGCTTACACCGTTTTACGACATCCTTTCCATGTATCCTGCATTTGGTGGTAAAGGATTACATCCCCGTGATGCCAAGTTGGCCATGGGGCTTACTGCAACCAAGGGCAAAAAATACGCGATAGAGCAGATATTTCCTCGCCATTTTTATCAAACG
Source organism: Aeromonas sp. PS2Canimalfood6 (assembly GCF_048276795.1). Taxonomy (NCBI): domain Bacteria; kingdom Pseudomonadati; phylum Pseudomonadota; class Gammaproteobacteria; order Aeromonadales; family Aeromonadaceae; genus Aeromonas; species Aeromonas sp. PS2Canimalfood6. Next base: position 570 of record NZ_JBLUXC010000112.1, on the reverse strand, counting down.
GCCAAGGCGATTGGTTTTGAACAAGTGCAGATGGAAAAAATCATCAGCGAACTGACGGATAATCTGGATGAGGTAATATCAATCGTTCGTCAGCAATTGCCTGATACATTTCCCACTGAGATTGCAGATTCAATTTTGGGTGGACTCAGTTCGAAAGCGCAACGCTTAAAACGATAATTGACCAATGTGACAAATGCCTCTTGCATCGCCCCAAATGAGCCTCCATCGAGGCTCATTTTTTTTGCGTACGAGCGAGTGAATGATCCATTTTAGATCAAAAAAAACAACTAAAAATGCAGAAGCCTGAAGTGCTAATTTTGGCAACATAAAATTTCCTCAGCTAACCTAGACAGACTTAACGGCAATAAGACATTGATTTTAAAGTATTATATTTATTTGATGTTTGACGTATTCTGATGACATTTTAACTCTATTAACAAGTACGGCCTTCTCATGTACAGAACCTTAAGCGGCAAGCGAATTAATAATACCGTCTAACGTGTTGTTTTGCTTGGATTTTCTCTGCCTACTCTTTTTGCCGTTTTTGGATAAATACACCATTGCCCACTC
>NZ_JBLUXC010000111.1:0-3053 GCF_048276795.1 Aeromonas sp. PS2Canimalfood6 | reverse complement strand
TGGAGTGGGCAATGGTGTATTTATCCAAAAACGGCAAAAAGAGTAGGCAGAGAAAATCCAAGCAAAACAACACGTTAGACGGTATTATTAATTCGCTTGCCGCTTAAGGTTCTGTACATGTTTCTGTCATAGGGACAACTCCTTGTTATCACCACTGCACGAGGGAGTCTGACGCTGACGACTTATCCAGATAACTCCCTTTATCATCAAATGGCGCCATTTAATATGGCCAGACGATGATAACTATAAACCATCCCGCCTTTAGATTGATGGCACCACAATATTGAGACAGCCAAATTATCCGTGAGAAAAAATAAATCCATTGATAAATAAGCGCTTACTTCACGACATAATATGTCGCTCTCAACATTGAGACGTAAAAACAATTATATCAAATAAAAAACAACTAAAAATCATATGGTTGTAAATTGGCATGGTCGTTGCTCTCTCCAATAAGCCCTCCTGGCAGATGGAGACAGAACATGAAAATATATATTGCATTGGCAGCATTTCCTTTTCTGGCATTTGCCACCCCCTCAATGGCACAAAACCGGGTCGATCTCGGTGCTCAGGCATTGAGCAATATTCGTGGTTCCATGGGCGTCAATATGGTTGCCGGCAATAACAACCAACAAGGCAATCTTGCCGCCATCGCCATTTCGGGTCCGGCCGTCATTCAATTTGGTCAGCTGAATCAATCCACCACCAATCTGAACGGCAGCCAGAGCGTCGCCATCCTGGGCTCGGCCCTGAGCCAGAACCGGGGACTGGTCGGCATCAATCAGGGGGCGGGTGAGGGCAACCAGCAACTGAACGCCTTCGCCCTGTCCCTCGATGACAGCGGCCTGGGTGTCGTGACCGACATCAATCTCAGCTCCAGCGTCGCGAAGACCCCAGGGGGAAAGCCCCCCGCCAACACCACTACCAGCATCTATCTGGATGACACCGCCCTCACGGGCAGCAAGGGGGTCATTCAGGTGAACCAGGTCACGGGACAGGGAAACCAGTCAGTCAACATGGTTTCCCTGCCCCTGGCTGGCGCAGTAACGGCATCCCCATGATGCCGCAGGGATAGGAAGCCAGGCCCGGGGGTATCAGCCGATGGGCATATCTTCCGCTGAAAGTTCAATGGAGAGACTCATTATGCGTGGACTTATTTATAGCTCATTAGCCGCCGCGGTCATCATGGCCATGTCGGGCACTGCATCCGCCGATTACCGCGGTGACAGAGATGAGACAGGGGCAACCTTGACCAAGAAGGTCAAGGCAGAAGTCGATGTGGAATACGAAGGCAGGGTCAATGTCGGCGGCTACATCAACGTCAACAAACTCGGCATGGCCGTCGTGGATAACCAGCAGTCCAGTTCCATGATAGGCACCGCCAATACAAGAACGGAGAACACGAGCAAGATCGACGGCTCGTTCAAGGGTGCATCCGGTAACATCGGCGCCAACGTCGCAGCCGGTGACTCCAACGTACAGGGCAACAGCGCTTCCCTGGCCGCCTATGACGAGGTCGATGCCGAGTTCATCATGGGTCGTGGTCAACAACAACATGGCGCCCCTGGCGGATCGTCGGATGCCGAGGTCTTCTCCACCCAGAGCGCCAGCAACAACTGGACGACCAATCACGGCCATCAGAACAAGGCCGGTGTGGGCGATGGGGCCTTCAAGGATGCCGCAGGCAACATCGGGGTCAACGTGACCTCGGGCTCGGGTAACGTCCAGGCCAACAACATGGCAGCCTCCGTGTCCACCGGCAACATGGCCGTGGCCACCGTGGCCAACAGCCAGAGCGTCTCCAAGAACATGACCGAAAACCAAAGCCTGAGCGCAACCAAGACGGTTGACAAGGCAGGTGTGTTCCTCGGTCTCAAGGCTTGGGGCGATTACGAGGGGGGCGGTACCGGTCATGATGTCAAGAAAGGACATGGCCACGACAATGACAACGACAGGTACGGCAACAACAACCCGAAAGATGATGGCAAGTTCGAGTTCAAGGAAGAGGGTGACATCAAGCTCAGTGGGTACGCCGTCGGGTATATTCCCGTGGTCAACACCTACACCAGCCGCGAAACCTTCAACCGGGCAACCATCGATGGCGGCGCCTTCAACGGTGCCGTGGGCAACATCGGGGTGAACGTCTCCTCGGGGACCAACAACCTGCAAGCGAACAATCTCTCGCTGGCCGCAGGGTTTGCCAAGTAAGTCGATGCGAGGGGGCCCAGTGCCCCCTTTTTCCCTGACACTGGAGGTCTGAATGCGCTGGCTGTTGCTGTGCTGTCCTGCCGTCTGGGCAGGCTCGGTGCCACTGGGGGAGCATCTCCCGGCGTTGGGGGATCTCAACAAACCGGTGCAGAGCATTCTGGAGCGCCGGTACGCCAACATCGAGCGCCAACATACGGATTTCAGCTGCGGGGCCGCCGCCGTCGCCACCATCTTGCGCTACGCCTACGGCCATGCAACCAATGAACGCTGGGTCATGGATGGCATGCTTGCCATGGCAGACCCGGAGCAGGTCAAGCACTACGGCTTCTCCATGCTCGACATGAAGCAGTACCTGCAAATGCTCGGCATGCGGGTCAGAGGGTATCGACTGGGCGATGAAAAACTGCGCCAGGTGAGGGTGCCCACCATCGTCCTGCTCAACATTCGCGGCTATCAGCACTTTGCCGTGCTGCGGGCCATCGATCGCCACGATCGCGTCTATCTGGCAGACCCGGCCCTCGGCAACCGGGTGATCACGTTCAAGGAGTTCAAGGAGAGCTGGAACGGCATCCTCCTCGCCGTCATCGGCGCGGGCTATCGTCCCGATGCCCCCCTTGCCAAGCCCTCTCCCCCGCTCTCTGTCAGAGGCAAGGATGGGCTCTTCGCCCCGGTCAATGAAACATCCCTGCTGGAATTCGGTTTTCAGCACAAAGAGCTAGGCTGTGTTCTCAAAATGCTGGTTTTCTGTCCACACATAACTCGCGCAAGTAGCGAAGGCAGAAAGCCAGTTTGATAAAGGCTGCAAAACTCTTGGCTAGCTTTTCATATCTCGTTGAAAACCGGCG
>NZ_JBLUXC010000110.1:0-3267 GCF_048276795.1 Aeromonas sp. PS2Canimalfood6 | reverse complement strand
CGATTGGGCCGCTGCCCACAGGAGTGGTTGAGGGCCGTGGTCAGGGCGTGCATCGAGAAGACAGATTATCCCATCCCGGCAGAACTGATGCCGTCAACCCCGTCCTGGTGAATAGATACGAGTTAAGTGCAGTGAGTGTGTATCAGAAGTAAATGGGGTATGGACATAACCTTTAGGAATATAAAGAATATCACCTTCATAAACAAATTCATCAATAATAGGTTGACCTTTAGCTATCTCATCAACTCTCTTGTCTAGATCTAAAGATTCTAATAGAGACTCTTGAGTGTCGTCAAAAGCCCTCCCCCAAACAAGCCATCTTTTCTTTCCTGAACACTGTATTAAAAGGGTTGCATGTGGGTCTGCATGTATTTGAACACCTTGGGTATCACTCGGTGCTAAATACGCATTGGCTTGGACGGTGTAAGGAAATAATTCCTCGATAACTTTGTTTTTAAGTGCCGCAACAGCTGGAAACCTACGGTCAATGTGCTTCATGATTATAGAGCTACCATTTAAAAACTCCTGTAAAATAATAGAGGAGTCAAAATAGCCAAGTTCTCTTTGTTGAAAAGGCACATCAGTCAACTGACTATATTTTTTCTTTGTGTTAGATATTGCTATATACGGTAGCCTTGCTCCATCAACTGAAATAAAGTCATCTATATCATTTACAGATATTATATTTTTAAACTCACTACCGCCACCTTTTATTATACAAGGGTTAGATGGTAGGCCGTGACTATCAGTATTTCTGTTTAAAAGGATATCAATTATTTTTTTCATTCTCTTGTCCTTTAACTTGATTTATAACATCAGTGGAAAATGTAAGAATATTGCAAAAAAAATAAGCCAGAATCGTAAATGAAATACAGGAGTAAACGACTTGAACGTTATTGGCCAAATCGTACTTATACATATATGATATAATGAGAATTGAAATTGGATTTAAAAATAGGCTCCAAAAAGTCAATGATGATAGATACATGGACTTTTTGTTTATCGGTATGTTATTTACACGAATAGTAGTTATGTTTATAACAATTAATGGTAGCCCAAGCCCCCCCAAAAACAACATTGCTGGTGCCATATAAACGTTATCTCCAGAACCAAATGACAACATAAGAGCTAATAACAACAATCCAATAAGAATAGCTTGATTATCAGAAATTCTGTTTGAAATTTTTTTAAAAATAAATTTATTAGTAATGAATATTCCTAATCCGAAAACTATATCTAATAAAACAACAAACTCAGGGATTGGATACAGTCCATTTGCAGCATTGTGTGGTAATGAAACCATGAAAAATGGAGTCATAAGTAAATTAATCACAGCTAAGGTGGGAATAAAGACCTTTTCGTTTTTTATTGATAGTGAGTTGAACAAACTCATAAAAGTATCGCTAAACCTTACCCTGTCAAGTGATTTTATATTAGCTATATTTCTTAATGCATACTCTTTTATAAAAAAAGCAATAACTACAAGTACAGTGCTTATCATGACAGTATTTAAGCTACCAAAAGATATGGTTGTTAGCATTCCTACGATAGGAGATAGAAATATTTTATACGACGCAAAAATAGATCCAACCCTGAATGCAACTTTAGACCGACTACCATACCTGTCATGCAGTAAAGATGTTGTGTTTGTTGGGAGTATACTCACCACTCCACCTAACAATAAGCATGTAACTACTGATACAATTATTTGCAAAGTTGATTCAAGAACAGTCAATGCAATGAACGCAAGCAAGCAACAAATAAGAACAGAAATGTAACAATAGTTATATACTGCTTTTCTTCCTAATTTATCGGGGAAATATGCACTAAATGGCATTAAGTATATCTCTAAAGTCCTAAATACCATGTAAGTAATACCACTTAATAAAGTGTCATCAGATAAGTAAAACCACAAAAATGAGAATATTATCGCATCGACTGATATCCTAAGCATCATATTACTCAAAAAAAAGGCATATACAGTTTTTTTCATTTTATAAAAGAACATTCGTTAGTTCCTGTTTTCAAGTTTATATGCTCAGCACACGCCTTAGCTCTAATGCCTGATTTACAAATAAAGGCAGCACCTATGAATTCCTTCGGGTCATCATTATTCATAATTTTTGTCCAAGGTACATTTTTGAACTTACTAGGAGAATGTTCAAAATCATCCCTATCTCTTACATCGTAGATTTGCGTTCCTTGCTCTAATGCTTTTTTTAGTTCTATCTGCATTGCCAAAGATGTATCTGCTTTTATATTAGTAGGTGCTCTTACTATCATTGATTTAATTGGAACATTAATAGATTTATAATTATACGAATTAAACTGGATGAATCTACTAATACTAGATTTTCCTATCACTATGTTTATTGCCTCTTGGCAAACCATACCTCCAACGATGGTGCAGTGACTAGCATAAACGCCTAGGGTGGAACAGCTATCTTGCTGGATGTTACGTTTGAAAACATTTTCTAAACATAATGGTGGTGAGGATTGGTTTAAAAAAATATATATTTGTGCTTGAAATTTGTAAATAGACCCAACTATACAATTAATTTTAAATTTTGAAGCAACTCTAGAGCTTAACAGCTTACAATCAAAGTTGTCAGTTGAGTCAACTATCAGATCTATGTTCTTACACATAGATTCTTCAAAATTTTTCGTCAAGGCAGTAACTTGCACGTCTGGAAACTTACCACTAAGAAATGTAGCAGCCTCTTCACTCTTGAATCTACCAATTGACTTATAATTATACAACAGTTGTCGTGATAAATTTGATGGTTCAATTATATCAGGGTCAACGATGACTATTTTTTTAAAACCAGAATGAACTAAGTTAAGTAATAGTGGGCAACCTATACCACCGGCACCGATAACTAATACAGAAGTATTTTCAACCTTTTTTTGCCCCTCGACACCATGACCTTCAACGTTTTTTTGGGATATCATATAATCCATATCAGCCTCCTGAAGCTACTGTTACTAAGTTAATATCAAAAACGTTATCTTGCGGAATGTCGCTTAGTTTTGTATAAATTGACTCATTGACAAATAAAAGAAACGCATCATTTAAGGTATCACCATCATCCAATAAAATGATATTTTTTAATTTTGGGTACTTTTCAAAAATTGATTGAAAAGACCTCGTAAGTATTCACCGGAACAGTATTGACACAGGAAAAATGAGACGATCGTCTCTTGATCCCACTTTCCTGCTTGCTTGATCCTGCTCCTTAGATACGCTCCCCCCATGAGCAAAAACAC
>NZ_JBLUXC010000109.1:0-3531 GCF_048276795.1 Aeromonas sp. PS2Canimalfood6 | reverse complement strand
AAAAAGTGTGAAGGCGATCCTGACTATAAAGTTAACTGCATATCACAGGCCTATAAGTATTTGTTTTGTAGGCAAAAAACTATTTTTAATTTTTAACAAAATGTTCACGATCTCGCCCTGGAGCGCAACTCCTCCACCAGAAAGGTGACGTCCCCTCCCTTGCGAAACACCGCCGAGATGATGCGGGTCAGCGCCACTATCCACTGATAGTGCTCCAGGCTCTTGGAGTTGATGAAGATCTCGAACGGGCGCCGGGTCTCGTGCACCGTGCCCTCGTTAAGAATGATGTCGTTGATGGTGATGAACAGCGAGTGCTCGGAGACGTGCTCCGGCGTCTTCAGCTTGTAGGTGGTGCCCATCAACCGTTCCGGGCGCAGCACGGTTTCATGCATGTGCACCACGTCATCCTGGGGCGTCGGCGCATCTTGCGGCTCATCCCGGGTTTTTACCTTGTAGGCGACGATTTTTCTGTCGATCTTCTTGACCATGTCTCGTCCTCAGAACTTGCCGTAATAGCCTTCTTTCAAGGCGTCATAAAGGTTGGCGGCGGTGTGCAGCTCGCCATCGTATTCGATCTCCTCGTTCCCCTTCGCCGTGATGACGGTGCCATCCTCCAGGGTGAACTCGTAACTTGTGTTCTCCAGATCCTTCTCCTTCACCAGCACGCCCTGGAAGGCGGCCGGGTTGAAGCGGAAGGTGGTACAGCCCTTGAGGCCGGAGTCCGAGGCATAGAGGTAGATATCCTTGAACTGCTCGAACGGAAAATCGGTCGGCACGTTGGCGGTCTTGGAGATGGAGGAGTCGATCCAGCGCTGAGCCGCCGCCTGGATATCCACGTGCCCGGTCGGCGTGATGTCGTCCGCGGTAATGAAGTAATCCGGCAGGCGGCTACCCTCCTCCTCGGCATAGGGCATGGCGGCCGGGTTCACCAGCTCTCTATAGGCCAGCAGCTCGAAGGAGTAGACATCCACGCTCTCCTTGCTCTTCTTGCCCGGTTTGATGACATTGCGGCTGTAGTGGTGGGCAAAGCTCGGCTCGATGCCGTTGCTGGCGTTGTTGGCGAGCGACAGGGAGATGGTACCGGTCGGCGCTATGCTGCTGTGGTGGGTGAAGCGTCCACCCACCTCGGCCAGCTCGGCTACCAGAGCGGGATCCACCTCGGCCACCTGCTGCATATAGCGGCTGTAGCGGGCATGCAACACCTTGCCCTTCACCTTGTCGCCGAGCTTGATGCCATCTGCCGCCATTTCGGGGCGCAGACGCAGCATCTTGCCGGTGACTTCGAACTCCTGCTCCATGATGGGGGCCGGCCCCTTCTCCTTCGCCAGACGCAGAGACTCCTGCCAGCCGGTCATCGCCAGCTCCTGGGAGACCTGTTCGGTGAAGGCGACGGAGGCCGCAGAGCCGTACTTGATGCGCAGCATGGTGAGGGTCGAGCCCAGCCCCAGGAAGCCCATGCCGTGGCGACGCTTGGCGGTGATCTCCTCGCGCTGCTTGGCCAGCGGCAGCTGGTTTATCTCCACCACGTTGTCGAGCATGCGGGTGAAGATGGCCACCACCTTGCGAAACGCGGGCCAGTCGAAGGCGGCCTGCTCGGTGAAGGGATCGCGCACGAAGGTGGTCAGGTTGACCGAGCCCAGCAGGCAGGCCCCATAGGGCGGCAGAGGCTGTTCACCGCAAGGGTTGGTGGCACGGATCTCTTCGCAGAACCAGTTGTTGTTCATCTGGTTCACCTTGTCGATCAGGATGAAACCGGGCTCCGCATAGTCGTAGGTAGAGGTCATGATGACGTTTCACAGCTTGCGCGCGGGCAGGGTCTTGTAGACCTTGCAGGCCACCTGGCCCAGCTCGTTGATCACCACACCCTCCTTGTTGGGCCAGTCCGCCCAGACCACCCTCGCAGGGTCATCCAGCGCGATGCCATCCTGCTCCACCTCCTTGGCGGTGTAGGGGAAGATCAGTTGCCAGGGGGCATCCTCCTTCACCGCACTGACGAACTCTTCGGTGATGAGCAGGGAGAGGTTGAATTGACGCAGGCGACCATCCTCCCGCTTGGCCTGGATGAACTCGACGACATCGGGGTGACGGATATCCATGGTGCCCATCTGGGCGCCACGACGGCCACCGGCAGAGGAGACGGTAAAGCACATCTTGTCGTAGATATCCATGAAGGAGAGCGGCCCCGAGGTATAGGCCCCCGCTCCCGAGACGAAGGCTCCGCGCGGTCGCAGGGTCGAGAAGTCGTAACCGATGCCGCAACCCGCCTTCAGGGTCAGCCCCGCCTCGTGCACCTTGCCGAGGATATCGTCCATCGAATCCTCAATGGTGCCGGAGACGGTGCAGTTGATCGTGGAGGTCGCCGGCTTGTGCTCAAACGCCCCGGCGTTGGAGGTGATACGGCCCGCCGGAATGGCACCATTGCGCAGGGCCCACAGGAAGGGTTCATACCAGGTGTCGGGTTCGCGCTCCTGCGCAGCCAGCGCGCGAGCGACACGCTGGTAGGTCTCGTCGATGGAGCCGTCGATGGGGGCGCCATCCTTGCTCTTGAGACGATACTTACTGTCCCAGATCTCGAGAGACGTCTCCTGCAGAGGGATCTGGCGGCTGGCGGTGACGCCCTCCTGTACCGGAATGGATTTAGCCATGGTCAATCAACCTCCTGTGAATGGGGTAATATCGTGACAAAAATACTACCAGTAGTGAATTTAAGAACTCAAAGCACAATATATTGTGATTTATCCGTCATAAGGGCGCCGATTCTATCCTAAAAAAATGCCCCGGCCAGCAGATTTCTGGGCCAGGGCATTTAACCGGTTCAATTTCCGAGAGATTTAAAGCGAGAGACTATCTCAGGGTTTCTTGACGTATACGCTCGGTGTCTCACCCGCCATATTCAGATAGAACTCATAGACGCCATCCGCCTCGGGCGAGAACTTCATGTCCTCATACTTGGAGCACGGATTGACCGGTACAGGTTCCCCGCCGAGCACGGCAACGCCATCGCTCGGGCTCTTGTAACCGAAGTTGGTGCCACAACTCCAGCCGGAGTCGGCAAACTTGAACTTGTAAGGAGCCCACTCTTTCTTGAGCGTCCCCTTGGCCATGTAGAGCTTGTCGGCAACCTTGACGACCTTGCTTTCGTCGGTGGCCATCCAGTCGTTCATCTCACCACGCAGGTAGATGGACTTGCCGCCGAAGTCGCTGTTGTCCGCCGCCGCCTGCTCTGCACCACCATTGGATGCGCAACCGCCTAATACCAGGGTTCCCGCCGCCAGCATCATCGTTACTGTTCTTTTGAACATGTGTCCATTCCTCAAATTATTGTGATTCCTTGGTCCATCGATGTGGACCCGGGAATTAAACCAGAGCAGGCATGACAAGAAAGGTAGAAGCATCACATTCTGTGCTTTTTATACCAATCAGATTAAAGATGTGATCTAATTGCTCTATTCTGGTTTCACTGTACTCAGTATGTCCGATCCAATCGATTTCTTGGCCCTCGCCAAGGCAGAAACCAACGCCAGGAAACGC
>NZ_JBLUXC010000108.1:0-4044 GCF_048276795.1 Aeromonas sp. PS2Canimalfood6 | reverse complement strand
GCAATATCAATATGATGCACGGCGACAGCAGGGTGATGGTGGTGGTGTGTTTGGAGACAGCCAGTTTACCAGCACCCTGTCTGTCAACTTCCACTTCCCCAAGATCCCGCGAAGAACCAAAAAAAAGCCCACTGTCATGCAGTGGGCCAATCACAATCACATCACGCCTGGAGTAGCAGACGGTTGATACGGGAGACGAAGCTCGCCGGATCATTGAGGCCACCCTGCTCCGCCAGCTGGGCCTGCTCGTGCAGGAGGGAGACCCACTCGCCAAACAGGCTCTCATCCTCGATGGTGCCGAGCTTCTTCACCAGGGCATGGTCGGGGTTGAGCTCCAGGATGTACTTCTGCTCCGGCACCGGCTGACCGGCGGCGCGCATCAGCTTGATCATCTGGGTGCTCATGCCGTGGGCGTCGGTGACGATGCAGGACGGCGAGTCGGTCAGACGGTGGGTGACGCGCACCTCTTTCACCGCCTCCCCGAGGCTCTTCTTGACCCGCTCCACCAGACCGGCGTTGGCTTTTTCGGCCTCCTCCTGCGCCTGCTTGGAGGCGTCGTCTTCCAGATCCCCGAGATCCAGTTCGCCACGGGTGACGGAGACCAGCTGCTTGCCGTCGAACTCGGTCAGGTGGCTCATCAGCCACTCGTCCACCCGCTCCCACATCAGCAGCACTTCGACGCCCTTCTTGCGGAAGATCTCGAGGTGCGGGCTGTTCTTGGCAGCGGCATAAGAGTCGGCGGTGATGTAGTAAATCTTCTGCTGACCTTCCTTCATGCGGCCAACGTAATCCTCGAGCGACACGGTCTGGGCTTCGCCCTCACCGGCGGTGCTGGCAAAGCGCAAGAGCTTCGCGATCTCTTCCCGGTTGGCGTAATCCTCGGCCGGGCCCTCTTTGAGCACATTGCCGAACTCGCTCCAGAACTTGGCGTACTTCTCGCCATCCTCTTTCGCCAGCTTGTTGAGCATGGTGAGCACGCGCTTGGAGCAGGCCTTGCGCAGGGAGGCGGTCACCTTGTTGTCCTGCAGAATTTCACGGCTGACGTTGAGCGGCAGATCGTTGGAGTCCAGCACCCCTTTCACGAAGCGCAGGTAGGTCGGCATGAACTGCTCGGCGTCGTCCATGATGAAGACGCGCTGCACATAGAGTTTCAGGCCGTGCTTCTGCTCGCGGTTGTAGAGATCGAACGGCGCACGGGCCGGGATGTAGAGCAGGCTGGTGTACTCCTGGGCCCCTTCCACCCGGTTGTGACCCCACAGGAGCGGATCTTCGAAGTCGTGGGCGACGTGCTTGTAGAACTCCTGGTACTCCTCGTCCTTGATGTCCTTCGGGTTACGGGTCCAGAGCGCGGTGGCGCGGTTGACCTGCTCCCACTCGCCCGGGGTACCGACGATGGTTTCACCGTCTTCTTCGCGATCCGGGGTGCCCTCTTTGTACATCTCCACCGGCACGCTGATGTGGTCGGAATATTTGCTGACCACGGAGCGCAGGCGCCAGTCGTCCAGGAACTCCTCTTCATCGCTGCGCAGGTGCAGGATGACGTCGGTGCCGCGACCGGCTTTGGTCACGTCAGCCACGGTGAAGGAGCCTTCCCCTTGTGATTCCCACTGCACGCCCTGCTCCGGCGCGGTGCCGGCGGCGCGGGAGACCACGGTCACCTTGTCGGCCACGATGAAGGCGGAGTAGAAGCCCACCCCGAACTGGCCGATCAGCTGGGAATCCTTGCCCTGGTCACCGGAGAGGTGCTTGAAGAACTCGGCAGTGCCGGACTTGGCGATGGTGCCCAGGTGCTCGATCACCTGGTCACGGGTCATGCCGATGCCGTTGTCCGAAATGGTCAGGGTCTTGTTCTCTTTGTCCACCACCAGGCGCACGCGCAACTGGCCGTCGTTTTCGAACAAAGAGGCATCGGAAAGCGCCTTGAAGCGCAGCTTGTCCGCCGCATCGGAGGCGTTGGAAATCAGCTCGCGCAGGAATACTTCTTTGTTGGAGTAGAGGCTGTGAGCCATCAGGCTCAGCAGTTGTTTGACTTCAGTCTGAAAGCCGTGGGTTTCGGCGTGAACACTTTGGGTCATCGACCAGTCCTCAAAACGTCGGGTTGAACAGATTCCCAAGCTAGATGGGGTTGGCCTTTCAAATATCAAGGGGCTTGCGTGCAAACTTGAGAGCAAATTTGCACACCGGCCCCTCGCTTGGCTCACACAGGCAACCCCCTCCCGGCCTCCCCCCTTCACAAGGGGGAGGTGCACCGTCGCCCCCTGTCTGGCGAAGGGGTCAGACTGGAATCGAGAGGGGTGACATATAGCGGGGTCAGCCTTGCTCTCCCCTGCCAAAGGGAGGGCTGGGGTGGGGTGCGTTGCTCCCTCCTCTGCCAAGGGGAAGCATGAGGTGGGATCCGTTGCCCCCTCCCCTGCCAAAGGGGGCATGGGGCGGGCTCCGTTGCTTTCTTCCCTGCCAAAGGGAGGAGTGGGGCAAGATCCATTGCTCCCTCCCCTATCAAGGGGAGGGCCGGGGTGGGGTTCGTTGCTTTCTCCCCTGCCAAAGAGAGGAGTGGGGCAAGATCCATTGCTCCCTCCCCTGCCAAGGGGAGGGCCGGGGTGGGGTCCGTGGTGTCTTTAGCTCAGGCGCTGGCGCCCCATCAGGGAGTGGGAGAGCGTGGTGCCATCCACCAGCTCCAGCTCCCCGCCCACCGGCACGCCGTGGGCGATGCGGCTCACCTCCACCCCGGCGGTGCGGGCCATGTCGGCGATGTACCAGGCGGTGGCATCCCCCTCGATGGTGGGGTTGGTGGCGAGGATCAGCTCCTTGATCTGCTCCTCTTGCAGGCGGCGCTCCAGGATATCGAGCCCCAGCTCCTCGGGGCCGATACCGTCAAGGGGCGACAGGTGGCCCATCAGCACGAAGTAACGGCCGGAGAACTGGCCGGTCTGCTCGATGGCGGCCACGTCCGCCGGGCTCTCCACCACGCAGAGCAAGCCGTTCTCCTCGCGCTTGGGATTGGCGCAGATCTCGCAGCGATCGTTCTCGGTAAAGGTGCGGCAGTGGCTGCAATGACCGATTTCGGTGAGCGCCCGGTTGAGCAGGGAGGCCAGACGCAGACCGCCGCTGCGCTCGCGCTCCAGCAGGGTGAACGCCATGCGCTGGGCCGATTTCGGGCCCACGCCCGGCAAGACCTGCAGCGCCTTCATCATCTCATCGAGCAGGGGACTGAATTTCATGGGGATATCCTTTAAAGCCGCGCCGAAGGAGTGATTCGGCCCGCTTGCCTGAAGCGGTGCCGACGCCTCCATCCGAACCTATCTTGTTGGCGCAGGACTATACCCGAGCCGGCCCCGGGCGCCAATGGCCGGATCCCGCCACAGTGCCTGACGGCCCAACATCACCCCGGTCGGGGCGCAGCACTGAGCGGCAACCTCCCCTTCCCCTCTCCCCACAACCCAGATCACGCCATGATTGCCAAACCAATTCCGGGGAAACCGGGAAACCCTCCCAGATTGCCCCAACTCACTCCCCACCAGCCTCCAGACAAGCCAGCACGGCCAGAAACCAGGCCCACATTGTTTGGTTTTTCTATTCGACAATCAGTTATCGTTTAGCAAAACCAAACAATAAATGCCCTCTTGAGGTCCCGATTTATGACGTTGCGCCGGTTTTCAACGGCTCCCCCTTCTGTTTTTTCACCGGCCGATTAGTATGGTTTACTCGACAACTAGGCTTCAGTGCAGCAACGCCATTGGCGCGCGATCTCGATATTGGTCGCCGAGTTCCTTTTAAGATATTTGAATATAATTGTCATAGGATGACAGCATGCTAGGGAAGGTGCGAATAAGTCATATGGCACGAGAGCATTTAATGGTAACCCATTGATATTAAATGACTAAAATTTTCATTTTTTGTTCGTGGGATACTTGTTCGCACTTTCCCTTATTTAAATCTTTGGCCTGTGAGTTTTTATCATTGTTCATCGGCTCTAATCCAGTTGATTTGCGCATAGGTTATGAGCATTAAAAAAATAAGTCAACAGATTTTTGATGCACAAACGAA
>NZ_JBLUXC010000107.1:0-4267 GCF_048276795.1 Aeromonas sp. PS2Canimalfood6 | reverse complement strand
TGCATTGATAATAGTCATGGCTTCGGGCGTGTCGGTTTTTTTTTGCGATTAAATCAGATCACAAACGAAGCCTTTTTTCTATCTATTTCAATTGGTTGTAGCTAAAGATCCTGTACATGATCGGCGTGTTGGTTGTAGTAATCGATAGACATAGTAAGCAGGCACCTAGCAGAAAACGCTCAGATTAACAGAGAGTTAGGGGTAAAAAAATCGAGTCAGTGCCATTTCAGACAATCCGCAGTACGGGAAGGCCAACTGGCACCTTCTTCGCTATTCATAAATGTTCTATTGACCCTAACGGCGCTCAGTTCATGCTATCAAAAAGAGTGTTATTCTAAGCCTGAGAGCACGGTAGCTCTATGAAGCCAGATCACCAAATCGATCATTTCTACTATTTGGCCAAGATGTACGCTGCGTCAGCGATTCATCATGGCGGTCTAATAGATCAGAACCACAGTCTGGGTTCACTTTGCGCCCAACACTGCTGGCGGTGTGCTCTGCCCATCACATCTAACTTGCCCCAAGGAGTTGGTGCGACAAGTTGTGCCATTGGAGGACCGCAGGTTGCCGAGGCTATCTTTACGCCAGGTGACGGTCTCGCCGGTGCTGGGATTGCTGACCCGTACATTGCCTAGACTATCTTTGCGGTAAGTGGTGCCTTCGCTGCTGCGCACATTGCCGAGAGAGTCTTTGCGCCAGGTGGTGCCGCTTTGCGAATCCCTGACGTTGCCGAGACTGTCCTTGCGCAGGGTGCCGCTATTGCCATCATCACACTGGTAGCGGGTATTACCGAGGCTGTCTTTGCGATAGGTACAGTCGGCGGCCCCGGCACTCTGGACCACCAGCAGTAACAGGGCACCAGCTAACACGCCGAGCGGGGGTAACGAAGGTGACATAAACATGCTCCTTGGTTGGGGCTGACTGGGACTCTCTTCAAGCGGGTCCAGTATATGCCGCCTCAATACCCATGCCGATACTGGTTACATACACATGTCGCATTTTGGAGCAGATGCGGGGTGTCTGATCACCGAGCCGGCGTTTATCGGCGGGGTTGTGGCTTGATGGTTGATTTGGGAAACAGCGCCCCTAATAGTGCTACATTTTGCCGAAAGCCTTGTGGTGTAAAGCATCTCTACCATCAGGTGGCAAAGCCTGACGTGGCAAGACTCAGACCTCGATGTGTGCTCAATGCCTCTTGTCGAGGCTGTACGAGTGCAGTGATCTACTATTCGGAACAGCTATTTAGTGTAGGAGGTGTGTTTATGACATTTCATAAAAATAGAAGCGCCGGGTATCACCCGGCGCTTCATCATCATAGTCTTGCAGACTTCACTTAGTAAAGGGTGCAACCCCAGCGGTAACTGCGCCCCAGCAACTGATACTCGGGACGCACGCTCTGACTCCAGGAGTCATCGCCACCCACCCCCATGTGGGCGCCATCGAGACATACCCACAGCCCCTCTTCGGCCACCAGATCGCTCTGGTGACGAGCGGCGGCCAGCTGTTGCTGACTGAAGCGGCTGGCACTGAAATGGAAGCTGCCGTTCACTGTCGTGCTGCCCAGCTGCAGCTGACGGGTATCGCAGCGCAAACCGTTGTCGCTCGGGAAGATGTAAGGGGTGTGCATGGCCTCCAGCGGCAAGCTCCAGTGCCCCAGATCGGCTCCCAGCAGGCGATCCGGATAGTTCTCGTGAGGACCGCGCCCCAGCCATTCGGCGCGCACCGGCACTTCGGCCAGATGGAGCAGCAGACCAATCCGCGGCAGCGACGGCAACGCCTGCGCCAGCTCAGTCTCTATCTCCAGGCTCATGGCGCCATCGTCGGTAAAACAGTGATGCCAGTGACTCACCAGCAGCAGCTCATCGTGGTGGAAGTAGCCATGACTGACCCGGATATCCCCTCCGGTGACCGAGATCCCCAAACAGCGGTGCTGCCATTGACCGAGGCCACACGCCTGCCAGCGGGCAATCCAGGAGTTGGGATCAGCGTGATCTGCCTCGCTGGTGCCGATGTCGTTGTCCAGCGGCGCCCGGTAGAAGTGATCCATGATCGGCGCCAGCAACTGCTCCTTCCCCGATTTTTGCCAACTGGTGATACGGCCGCTCTGCTTGTCGAGCCGCCACTGGCTGTTTGCGGCAGTGATCCGCCAACCATCCGGTTGCTCAGTCAGGATGGCGACAGCAGCGGGAGCTGGCAGGGAAAGAGGGGTCGGCAGGGTGAACTGCTGGCGGGCGACCTTGTGATCCGCCTGCGACCACAAGGTGGCTTGTGGCTGAATGATCGCCAGATCGAGCCAGGCCTGTGAGCCTGCCGCAAAGGTGGGCAGTGTCTCGCTCAGGGTCAACTCGACCACCCCTTGCGGTGCCAGCTCAAGGGAGATCTCCCCCTGCTGCTGCACATGGCCGTTCTCGCACAGCTGCCAGCAAAGCCGCTCGTTATCGGTTTCCCGGAACAGGTATTCGCTCTCGATCCGCACCCGCAGCGGGATGTGCTCAAGCAGGGTGAAGCGGAACGGCTGCTGGGCACGCTTCGCCTCGCACAAAGCGGGATGGGGGGTGCGATCAGGGAACAGCAGACCGTTGCAGCAGAACTGACGATCGTTTTGCACATCACCAAAATCGCCGCCATAACCCCAGTAGTGGCGACCATCGGCGGTGTATTTGTCGAGCCCCTGATCGACCCAATCCCAGACAAACCCGCCTTGCAGACGTGGATGATCGCGAAACGCCTGCCAGTAGTGGGCGTAGCCCCCCAGACTGTTCCCCATGGCGTGGGCATATTCACAGAGGATTAGTGGCCGGTGCTCGTCGGGCAGACCGATCCACTTGGCCAGCGCCCACTTGGTCACCGCCGGGAAGGGCTGATCCTGATGGGTTCTGGCATACATGGGGCAGATGATGTCGGTGGCCGGGGTATCGGCCCCGCCCCCCTCGTACTGCACCGGACGGCTCGGGTCGCTGCGCTTGATCCAGCCATACATGGCATCGTGGGCCGGGCCGTAACCCGACTCGTTGCCGAGCGACCAGATGATGATGGAGGGGTGGTTGAAATCCCGTGCCACCATGCGGGTGGCCCGCTCCAGAAAGGCATTGCTCCAGGCAGGATCCCGCGCCAGCCGCCCCATGGGGGTCATGCCGTGGGTCTCCAGATTCGCCTCGTCCACCACATAGAGACCGAGCCGATCGCAGAGGCGATAGAAGTCGGGGTGGTTGGGATAGTGGGAACAGCGCACCGCATTGAAGTTGTGCCGCTTCATCAGCAGCAGATCCCGCTCCATGGTGGCGCGATCAATGGCATAACCCTTGGCAGGGTGATCTCGTGACGGTTGGCACCGCGAATAAGCAGCGGCTGACCGTTGACCCGCAGCAGGCCGCCACGGATCTCCACCACCCGAAAGCCCACATCACATGCCTCACTCTCGATAGCTTGGCCCTGCTCGTCCAGCAGGGTCAGGGTGAAGCGATAGAGATGGGGCGTCTCGGCGCTCCACTTGCGCGGCGCAGCCACGTCGAGCCACAGCTCGGCGCGATCGTCGTAAGCCCCTTTCTCATCAATGGCTTGGGTGCCGATCAGCTGGAGCAGGGTCGCGACCCGCTCGCTACCGTCATAGAGATTGGCCTCTACCGAGAGGCCAGCCCCATTGGCGACCTGCAGGGCAATCTTGAGACGGCCATCCCGATAGCAGGCATCCAGCTCGGGGGTCACCCGCATATCCATCAGATGGCGGGACGGTTTGTGCAGCAGGCTGACGGAGCGGAAGATCCCCGACAGCCACCACATATCCTGATCTTCCAGATAGGAGCCATCAGACCAACGTAGTACCAGCACCGCCAACCGGTTGCGACCGCTCTGCAGATATGGGGTCAGATCGAATTCGGCGGGCAGGCGGCTGTCCTGGGAGTAACCGACCCAGCGGCCGTTGCAGAAGAGGTGGAAGGCACTGCTCACCCCGTCGAAGATGATCCGGCTCTGTCCGCTTGCCAGCCAGTCGGCGGGCAGTTCGAACTCGCGGGAGTAGCAGCCAGTAGGATTCTCTGCTGGCACTCGGGGCGGATCGCAGGGAAAGGGGTACTTGATATTGGTGTAGATGGGGCCATCGGTGAGCGGCCGCGCAGCTGGATAGGCGGCATCCAGCTGCCAGTTGCCCAGGGCTGACGCATCAGTGTTTATACTTTGAACAACCCCATACATTCGAACAAATATTGTTCATTCAGACAGCAGAGCCTGCGCTTGTTGGCCATGCTTAGATTACGTGATTTGTTTTGCT
>NZ_JBLUXC010000106.1:0-4332 GCF_048276795.1 Aeromonas sp. PS2Canimalfood6 | reverse complement strand
CGGCGTGAAGAGTGGCTATGTCGTTAAGGGTTGCACTGTTCGGGGGGACTGGAACACCGCGAAGCGGATAGCGGTACAGATCCGGTACAAAAGTGGGACAGAACCGGTACAAAACTGGGACAGAACCGGTACAAAACTGGGACAGAAGTGGGACAGAAGTGAGACAGAAGTGGGACAGAAGTGGGACATGTGCAGGGCGAGGCGGGGGCGAAAAACTGGGGCCAGCGGCCCCACTTTCCCACCATCGAGGCGGCTTATCTGATCGGGTACACCTCGAAGGGTGGGGCAAGATACCGAAACAGGCCGCAGGATGCAAAAACAGGCCGAAACCATACTCCGCAGGATCCGGCCCTAAAACCGCCTCAGAAGCGTTGCAAACTTTCAGGCGGTAAATGCCCTGTCTTGTGTGTCGAAGCGCCCCAAAACGCGATACAGGCGGTCACATCCTGACGGAATGGCCGTTTTGCCATGTGAAATCGGCTATTGAACATAATGGGCGTTATGCGCACCGACTTTACGGGGTGGTGTATCAAATTTGAGTCAGTGTTACACTGTCAACTAAAGGTTGAATGGTTGCGCCCGTCGTGTCGTAGCTTTGTTGGTCAAGCAGACCGTGAATGTGGCGCTCCTGTCGCTGGTCATGAGCTTCTTTTGTGGAGGTTTTTATGGGTGAGCTAAAGCGAGATCTCTATCCTGAGTTGGATAAGATTTTGTGGGATTTTTGCCACCGAATGATACCTGCAGATGTCGCGTTTAAATTATATGAAGCGCGATGGGGTTTTGTTGACAGAAAAAACATGACCCATAAAGAAAAGGATCTCATAAACAAGCTTGTTTCTATATATGGGCATGGTTTTTTTATGCCTACAGCTTGAGGAAATAAATGACTAGGTTCTCAATTCAACATCACCAAGTAATAGAGTCGGCATTAAATAATTTTAATGCCGATTTTTTTTATGAAAACAAAATTCTTTTCGGAGGTGGCACTAGAATTGCCCTTGATCTTAATGAGTTCAGGACATCTATTGATATTGATTTCTTATGCCCTGACAAATCTTCTTACAGGGCTGTTAGAGGTGAAGTTACCAATGTGTCACTTGGCAATCTAGTGAAGCAAGAGTTTGAATACCCAAGAGAAATATCATTTAGCAGAGATGCTGTGAGGACATTCATACTGGTTGGTGGTAGCCGCATAAAACTGGAGTTTGTTTGTTTCGATAATTACGAGTTAGATGCTGTTTTTGATGGACTGTTTCCTGTTCCGTACATAGACAGAACTTCTTGTTTTTATACAAAGTTACTAGCAAATTCTGATCGGTGTCTAAGCCCGCCATTCAAAGATATTTTTGATATTTTAGCCATGTGTGATCATTGGGGAATGATCCCATCCTTAGCTTTTGAAAAAGCTGAGGGGCATTATGCTTCCGCAGTTAGGAGAGATCTAATTAGGGCTGTCGATGATGTATTGTCAAGATCATGTTTTTATATTGAACAGGCAAAATCTATGACTATGTCAGATGACTACGCTCGGAAATTGGTCAATGTCGTCGCCCCCGAGCTACGTAAAACCCTGATCTAGATTGACGGCTGTTTGTCGATCAGCGTAACCTGTTCGCCAGAAACGAAAAAACCGCCTTGCAGGGCGGTTTGTTCGAAGGTGTCGTCAGTTGGGGAACCGACTTCACCTGGTAACGGCTCCGTAGAGGGAAGCAGCTACCTAAAGTCCCAGCAAGTTTAGCGGCTCCATGCCGTATCTTTCAAGCTAATTCCCTCTTAAAGCCCGTTACCGAAGGCCACCACCTTTGGCGCTTTGTCGTACCCGCACGGATTGGAAGCATGAGTTTGTTGCCGTGTTAGGGTGTGGTCGGTCGGGCAGAATGGGGAATTCTCACACACTGCCCAGCGTGCGATCGCGCATCACAGCCTCTCTGGACTCGCAATCCAGAGGCATCTGCCAGTAGAGCGTAACGGGGAACCAACCACGGCCAGCTCTTTAAACACGGCGCGGTAGTCCGGCCCATAGGTGGGGACTGAAGCAGATGCAGCAGGACGGGATGTGTCTCTGGAGCGCGTGAGAGGGAGTCGTCGCAAACGGCCTCGATAGTCCAGAGCAAGGCGAGCTTATCCAGCGTAACTACGTCATTTTTGACATAGCCAAGCAGGAGGGCTCTCCTATCTTGAAGCGCAGCGGAAAGATAGGAGAGCCTGCTGACCGGGGAGCTTTGCGACATCCTTTTTGCGCGGCCTTTGGGCCGTACTCTTTGAGCTCTTCATAATCGAGAGAGAGGATCTTGGCGAGGTGGCTAAGCCCGTTCCCGAAGGGCTGTCCATCAGGCCGTGTGTTTGGCCTGTGGGCAGTAGGGCTTATCCACGGAGCGGGGTTGGTTTTTCGTACGTACGAAATTTGAGGTGCTAGGGCAGGATTCGCAATTTGGTACCGGCTGCCGCCGCTCTTGCCCTAAGACCGTTCTCGCCCATTCTCCGGCAGCCCTCATCTCTTCCCGTAGCTCTGCCATTTCCTTTGTCGTCAATGGGCGATATGTCACTGGCTGTCTCCTTTGCTCTGCCGTGCTTCGATTCGGTGAATGTCCTCCATGACAGCAGCAAGGAGGGATGGATCGTTCTCTTCCTTGGCGGCTTCTAGGTATGCCGCGATCTCCACACGGCTAGTCAAATGGTCCGCAACGTCGTACTTACTGAATTGCTCCTCTGGAACGCCCTTCAAATTACCTTTTTGATTCATCAAATTAGCCATCCGATTTTGTGGGTTTTTTTGTGGGTCGCTTGGGTGAGGTGTGGGCTATTTTGTAGGTCTTTTTGTGGGCTCGTAACCTGTCATCCGTTTTGTACCCTATTTTGTCATCTCCCTTAGCTCCATGTACTTCATTCTGTAATCCATTTTGTAGGCATTCCGTAGGTATGCAGTAGGTGTTCTGTGGGTGAACGGTAGGGCTTTAGTAGGCTTTCTGTAGGGGATCTGTAGGGGTTGGCGGTTGAGCAGTTTTTTCATTCCCTATGGACACTTTCTTTTTGGAGCTCCCTCATATAACCCCGTAAGTCTTGAATGTGCCCCATTGTGTGCCCTGTTTTGTATCCAACTAACTGATTTTGTGTCCTTTTATGTGCCTCTTTGTGTGTCCTGTGCTTTGTGGTGTGTGTCCTTTTTTGTGTCTCTTTGTGTATCCCACTGCCCACCCGTTAGAAAATGATTCACTGCCTTCAGGCACGACACCGACTGTATACAAACTGCGTTTGATACCCTCGGCGTGCCTGTAAACATCGTCGCGCCAAAGGGGATTCCCCTTTGAAACCCGAGTGCGGTTCTACGAACCTGAGTGATGCCAATCAAAATTAGAATTTGATGGTTCGTAATTATAATTTGATGTTTGGCTGCGCTGGTGTCATAACGTAGATATGAACCATCAAAACGGGTTTTTGATATGGAAGAGATCAAGGCGAAGTGGGTATTTGAACAAGGGGGCTTTGCCAAGGCGGTGATCGCCCCGACCCCGATGGGTGCCGGCTACCATCTTCACCTGGTGAAGTTTGGCCGCAATGCAGAAACGGAAGTGCTGGAACGCCAGCGCGGAGGCTGGCGGGTCTTTAAGACCATCGATGCAGGGGTTAACACGGCGCACACCATCGGTTTTCGCCGCATCGAGGTGGATCTAAGCAGTCGTTAAGGCTGCCGCGCTGCGCTTGCCGACTCCCGAACGGGGCGCGACAGACTGCGCTAGTCGCCCCCGTTCGGGAGTGCGGCCCTGATCTCCACAGGGTGGGGCCACTGGCCCCACCCTGATGGACTCTGTTTTGCTTCACCTATTGGCCCCCACGGTCGTCCACTGGACGCGCTCGATGTTCCGAGCGATTTGTTCCTGCCCCACCGCAACGGGGCGAGCGGGTGATCGGCTATCCGAGCGATCTGTTCCAAGGTGGGGCCAGTGGCCCCACTCTGATGGACTCTGTTTTGCTCCACCTATTGGCCCCCACGGTCGTCCGCTGGACACGCTCGATGTTCCGAGCGATTTGTTCCTCTCGGGGTGGTAGTGCAACCATAAAAACAGCATTAAGATCATGCTGTTATGGCGTTTTTGCCACCATTTTCACGATGCGCTTCTGATTAAATACTTCTTTTCTTTCAATGCGTTACACCAGCTTTGCTGGTGCGTAATGTGTATGGCTGTTGACCACCGTTTTTAAGGGCAGAATGACGGCGTGAAGAGTGGCTATGTCGTTAAGGGTTGCACTGTTCGGGGGGACTGGAACACCGCGAAGCGGATAGCGGTACAGATCCGGTACAAAAGTGGGACAGAACCGGTACAAAACTGGGAC
>NZ_JBLUXC010000105.1:0-4514 GCF_048276795.1 Aeromonas sp. PS2Canimalfood6 | reverse complement strand
GGCGTGGTGCAATCAGGCCGCCCGATGAAGCAGGAACCCGGTACTGCGCGAGCAGCTATCACCCAGTAATGGGAATCCCCCTCCTGTGACGCGAAGCGCTAAGGTGGGGGAGGATGTCAACTTGAGTCCCTGTCGCTTAGTACTGGTGTTGTCGGGTCTGACCGATATAATGTCGCCCCCAATCATGATGGATTCCGAGGTTTTTGCATGCGGCTCGACAAATTTCTTTGCGATTGCTCCGATTTGACCCGTTCCCAGGCGGGCAAGCTGATCCGTCAGGGGGAAGTGCTGGTAGACGGCGTGCTGGTCAAGCAGCCCGCCTTTCACATCAATGAGCAACACCAGATCGAGTTTGACGGTGTGACCTTGACCCTGAACCTGCAGAATCGCTACTTCATGCTGCACAAGCCGGAAGGATATGTCTGCTCCAACGAGGACCCGGATCACGCCACCGTGTTCCACCTGCTCGACGAGCCGGCCATGGGCAAACTGCACGTGGTGGGGCGCCTCGATCTCGATACCACCGGGCTGGTGCTGATCACCGATGACGGCCAGTGGTCCCATCGCATCACGTCGCCCCGGCACGAGTGTGCGAAGACCTACCACGTCTGGCTGGCTGATCCCGTGAGTGAAGAGGCCATCTCGCTCTTTGCCGACGGTATCTACCTGCGCAACGAGAACGACAAGACCCGCCCTGCGGAGCTGGAAATCCTGGACGATCGGGAAGCACGCCTGACCATCCACGAGGGCAAGTATCACCAGGTGAAGCGGATGTTCGCCGCCATCGGCAACAAGGTGGTCGGACTGCATCGGGAACGCATCGGCGATCTGGCTCTGGACGATGAGCTGGCACCGGGGGAATACCGGGAGCTGACCGAAGAGGAAGTGGCCCTGTTCTAGGGGCGCGATCGCCTCTCTCCCTGTCCGGTACGAGGGAGCATCGGCGGCTCAGTGCCGCCGATGGGCGTGTTGGTCCTTCCTTCTTGCAGGAGAGACGGGGCTCAGTTCCCCATTCCCAGCACCAGGGCCGTGCCCAGGGTGGCGAGCAGGGCTCCGGCCCAGGCGGGGAGCGAGGGACGCATCCCCGAGTGCCACCACAGCAAGGGCAGCAGAATGACCGGTGTGGTGGAAGACAAGATGGCCACCATGCCCACATCTCCCTGACGCAGGGCCACCAGGATCAGGGTCATTCCCAGCGTCATCGCCAGAAATCCGTTGATGCCTATCATGCCGAGCACCTGCCGGTTGATTGGGTTGTGCGGCATGGCGAGCGGCAGGCGCAGTGCCCGCAAGACGCAGTGTGCCAAGAGTGCGCTGCCCATGCGCACGCCGGAAGCGCTCACCGCGTCCACGGTGCCGCTCATCATCACCGGCTTGGCGATGATGGCTCCGAGGCTCTGGCACAGGGCTGCGGTGAGGCCAAGGGCTATGCCGACCACGAGGCGGCCGCGCACCTGCTCCCATTCGTTCTGCAGGTTGTCGCCACGACGACCAAACAGGATGGCGAGCATGACCCCGGCCAGGACCAGCAAGGCGCCTGGCAGGCGCCAACCATCGAGCCGCTCGCCAAAGAGCCAGAGCCCAAGCAGGGCGGAGAAGAGGGCGTGGCAGGAGAAGAGCAGACCGCTGCGCCTGGGGCCGAGTCGGTTCATGCAGGCAAAGAGGGCAGTATCGCCGACGAAGATGCCGATGAGGCCGGAGAGGGCCAGCAGGGGAAGGGCGCTCTCGGTGAGGGTCTGCCAGCCTCCCGTCACCAGACTTGCGCTGGCCAGCATCAGGCTGACCAGGAACATCCGCCAGCGGCTGTAGGCAAAGGCCCCCAGATGGCGAGCCGGTTTGACGGAGATGAGGGCGGCGATCGCCCATAAACTGGCGGCAGCCAGCGCCAACCATTCGTAACCCATAAAGACCCCTGAAACGGTAGACGACAACCGGACCTACAGGCGACATATCACCCCGGGCCGATTGCTTACGGGGCAGGGGAGCGTGCCTTCTTGCTGTCGCACGCACCCGTGGCGGCCGTGTCGTCATAAAACCATGAAAAAAATAGCCCGGAAGACTCCCTCTATCGGGCAGGCCCGATACAATACGGGCCGTCTTCGGGGATAACAAGCGCGGCATCATGCATTCGTTTCCAGGCGCGCCGCCGGCCTTCTCCCTATTGCAGTCAAAAGAATTGAACGAGGTTAATGTATGTTTTACCGTTTCGCCGTCAGGCCAGCCCGTTGCTGGCTATCTCCCTTACTGCTTGGGTTGATGGCGGTGCCGCCGTCACTGGCTAGTAGCGTGGTTGAGCAGACTTACATTTCAGATAGACAAACCCTGGTCAAAGGCAATGGCGCCGAACCCGAGTCCCTCGATCCGGCCCTGATCCGCTCCGGCTTCCCAGGGGAGGTGGTGCTGGTGGACCTGTTCGAGGGGCTGGTGAGCGAGGATGGACAGGGCATGATAGTGCCCGCCCAGGCCCAGCGCTGGGAGACCAGCGAGGATGGACTGGTGTGGCGTTTCTTTCTGCGTCCCCAGCTCAAATGGTCCAACGGCGAGCCCCTCACCGCCCGGGATTTCGTCTACGCCTGGCGGCGGCTGCTGAATCCGGCGCAGGCTTCCCCCTCCGCTGGCCTGTTGCTGGCGACCGGCATCAACAATGCCCAGTCCATTTATGCCGGTGCGCTCGATCTCGATGCCCTGGGGGTGGAGGCAGAAAGCGACCAGATCCTGAAAGTGACCCTGGAGCGTCCCGTTCCCTATTTCCTGCAACTGGTCAGCCAGCGTCCCTTCGTGCCGGTCAACGAACGGGTCATCACCCAGTTTGGCAAGCAGTGGACCCAGCCAGGCAAGATGGTGAGCAATGGCCCTTACAAGCTGGCGAGCTGGGTGGTGAACGAGCGCATCGAAGCCGAGCGCAACCCCCAGTACTGGGATGACGCCCATACCCGGATCCAGCGGGTGACCTACCTGCCGCTCGCTTCCCAGCATGGGGAGCGGCTGCGTTACGAAGCGGGGGAGATCCAGCTCACCAACAAGGTGGCGCTGGAGTACTACCAGAAGACCATGCAGGAGGCACCGGAGCGGATCTGGGGTTTGCCGCTGCTTGGCACCTATCTTTATACCTTCAATCTCAATCTCCCTGAATTGCAGGATGTGCGGGTGCGCCAAGCGCTCTCCATGGCCATTGATCGCTACCTGCTGACCGAGAAGGTGAGCGGCCAGGGAGAACGTCCTGCCTGGTCATTGCTGCCCGCCATGCCAGGTTATGACGAACTGGATATCCCCCTCTCCCGGGAAGACCAGTCAACTCGGTTGGCCCGCGCAGCCGCGCTGTTGGCCCAGGCAGGCTACAACAGCGCCCATCCCCTCAGGTTGACACTGACCTACAACACGTCGGAGAACCACAAGAAGCTGGCTCTGGCGGTGGCGGCCATGTGGAAACCGCTGGGGGTCGAAGTCTCCCTCAACAACATGGAGTGGAATGCTTATCAGGTGGCCAAGAACAGTGGTGATTTCATGCTGGCGCGTTCATTTTTGTTTGGTGATTATGTCGAGCCGTCGTCCATGCTTGGCAGTTTCCGCTGCCAGGATCCCCAGAACGAGAGCGGCTACTGCAACCCCGTCTTCGATGGTCTGCTGCAGCAGGCCTCCGAGACCCTGGATGCCAACGTTCGGTCCGGGATCTATCATCAGGCCGAGCAACTGCTGATGGAGGAGGTGCCCGTCATCCCCGTCTATCACTACAACCAGATGAGACTGGTGGACCCGGCACTGCGCGGCTTGCCGAGCCGCAACCTCAAGGGCGCCATCGCCACCAAGGATCTCTATTTCAGCCAGCCATGAGGAGTGTGGAATGAAGATTGCCATTGTCTCGGATCTGCACGGCAGTCTGACTGCCCTCGAGCAGGTGCTGGCGCAACTCGCTCCCTGGCAGCCTGATCACTATCTGCTGCTCGGGGATCTGCTCAATCACGGGCCGCGCAATCCTGTGCCGGCGGGGTATGATCCTGTCGCCGTGGCGGCAAGGCTCAACGAGCTGGCCCCCCGCATCATGGCGGTGCGTGGCAATTGCGATTCGGAGGTGGACCAGATGCTGCTCCACTTCCCCATCACGGCGCCCTACAACCAGCTGCTGGTGGATGGGCGGCGCTGGTTTGTCAGCCACGGTCATCTCTATGAGCCCGGCAACGTGCCCCTGCCAGCAGGGAGCCTGTTCATCAGCGGTCATACCCATGTGCCTGTGCTGCGCCAGGAGGGAGAAATGATCCTGATGAACCCGGGGTCTATCTGTTTTCCAAGGGGAGAGTGGGTGGCCAGTTATGGGCGCTATGACGACGGCTGCATGAGCATCCATGCCTGCAAGGATGGAGAAACCCTGATGCAGCTGGTGCTCTGACTAGGCTGCGTTCTCAAAATGCTGGTTTTCTGTCCACACATAACTCGCGCAAGTAGCGAAGGCAGAAAGCCAGTTTGATAAAGGCTGCAAAACTCTTGGCTAGCTTTTCATATCTCGTTGAAAACCGGCG
>NZ_JBLUXC010000104.1:0-4994 GCF_048276795.1 Aeromonas sp. PS2Canimalfood6 | reverse complement strand
CCAGCAGGATGGCTGCGTGCTTGCCGGTTTCGGCCATGACAGCGCGCAGGTTGCTGATGCGACCACCGTGTTCGGCGTAGTCGCCGTGGGAGAAGTTCAGGCGCATGACGTTCATGCCGGCGTCCAGCATTTTGGCCAGCATTTCTTTGGATTCGGTCTTCGGACCGATGGTGCAGACAATTTTGGTCTTTTTCATTTTTGAGTTCCTAGTTTTATTTAATTTCTACAAGCACCATCAGTTGACCGACAAACATAACAATCAGCCTTTAAGCCAGAGACTGTCGGATACTCGGCTTCGACTGCTGCGATCACCTCGGCCACTTTCTCCGGGCGCAGCAGGGCGACCACGCAGCCGCCGAAGCCGCCGCCGGTCATCCGCACGCCGCCATCTGTGCCGATCCTGGCCTTGATGATCTCCACCAGACCGTCGATGGCGGGCACTGTGATCTCGAAGTCATCGCGCATGGCGGCGTGCGACTCGGCCATCAGCTCGCCGAGGCGGGTCAGATCGTGGCTCGCCAGCGCATCGGCGGCCGCCAGGGTGCGGGCGTTTTCACCGACGATGTGGCGGGCACGGCGATAGCAGGCCTCATCCAGCCCGGCTTTGCCCGCTTCCAGTCCGGCCAGATCGAGCTCGCGCAGCGCCTTGACCCCGTAGTGACGGGCGGCCTCTTCGCACTGCTGGCGACGGGTGTTGTATTCGCTGTCCACCAGACCGCGGCGCACATTGGAGTTGACGATCAGCACCGCCAGATCCGCCGGCATGGGGATGAGGCGAGTCTCCAGCGAGCGGCAGTCGAGCAGCAGGGAATGATCGGTTTTGCCGCTGGCGGAGATCATCTGATCCATGATGCCGCAGTTGCAGCCGACGAACTTGTTCTCCGCCTGCTGGCCATTGAGGGCGATCTCGGCCTGACTGATGTCGAGCCCCAGCGCCTCTTTGAAGGCCTGACCGATCGCCACTTCCAGCGAGGCGGAGGAGGAGAGTCCCGCCCCCTGCGGCACGTTGCCGGAGACCACCAGATCGAGGCCGCGCAGGGTATAGCCGCGCTCCTGCAGATATTTCACCACGCCGCGGATGTAGTCGCTCCAGCGCTGGCTGGGGTGGTGCTCGATGGGCTGGTCGAGGTCGAACTGGTCGCGCTGATTGTCGTAGTCGGCGGCGATCACCTGTACTTGCCGGTCATCGCGCAGGCCGATGGCAACGCAGGTCTCGTAGTCGATGGCGCAGGGCAGCACGAAGCCGTCGTTGTAGTCGGTATGTTCACCGATGAGGTTGACGCGGCCGGGGGCGCGCACCAGCAGATCGGGCGCTTTGGCAAATTGCTCGGCAAAAACGGTGCTGACACGTTGGTTGGGGGTCATAGGGCCTCCTCATTGGTGTGGCTGGTCTGGGTGTAGTGAATGGGGCTCAGAGCGCGCAGCCGCTCGGCAGCCTGCTCGGGGGTAAGGTCGCGCTGGGTTTCGGCCAGCATCTCGAAGCCGACCATGAATTTGCGCACGGTGGCGGAACGCAGCAGTGGCGGATAGAAGTGGGCATGCAGTTGCCACGCCTCGGGGCAATCCGATTTGGGCGGTGCAAAGTGCCAGCCCATGGAGTAGGGGAAGCTGCACTCGAACAGATTATCGTAGCGGCTGGTGAGCTCCTTGAGCGCCACTGCCAGATCCTGTTGCTGGGCCTTGGTCAGGTTGAGCATGGAGGGGACGTGCGCCTTGGGCAGCAGCAGGGTTTCGAACGGCCAGGCGGCCCAGAAGGGAACCACGGCGAGCCAGTGCTCGGTCTCCACCACGATGCGCGAGCGATCCGCCAACTCCCGCTCCACATACTCCAGCAGCATGGGGCGGCCATGCTCGGCCAGCCAGTCACGCTGGTGCTGCTCTTCGCGGGCGATCTCGTTGGGCAGGAAGTCGCTGCCCCAGATCTGGCCGTGGGGGTGAGGGTTGGAGCAGCCCATGACTGCCCCTTTGTTTTCAAAGACCTGCACCCACTGCCACTGGGCCGACAGCTCGGCGACCTGATCCATCCAGGTGGTGATCACCCCCTCGATGGCGGGCAGCGGCAGCTCGGGCAGGGTCTTGCCGTGGTCCGGCGAGAAGCAGATGACCCGGCTGGTGCCGCGGGCGGCTTCCAGCTTCAGCAGGGGATCGCTGGCGCTATCGGCGGCCGGGGTATCCTGCATCAGGGCGGCGAAGTCGTTGGTAAAGACAAAAGTGCTCTTGTAGTCGGGGTTGATGTCGCCAGTGACCCGGGTGTTGCCCGCGCAGAGGAAGCAGTCGGGATCGTGGGCTTGCTTGGGGGCCTGACTCACCTTCTCCACCTGTCCCTGCCAGGGGCGTTTGGCCCGGTGGGGGGAGACCAGCACATACTGGCCGGTCAGCGGGTTGAAGCGGCGATGGGGATGATCGACGGGGTTGAACATCATCTCTCCTGAATAATGTATTGAAAAATAAAGTCGTTTATTACCGGGGAGCAGGCAGACCTACTCTTCGTAACCGTTCGGATTGGCGGATTGCCAGCGCCAGCTGTCGGCGCACATAGCGTCTATGTCCCGGGTCGCCTGCCAGCCCAGCTCACGCTGCGCCTTGGCCGGATCGGCCCAGCAGGCGGAGATATCGCCCGGGCGGCGCGGTTCGATGCGAAATGGCAGCGGCTTGCCACAGGCGGCAGAGAAAGCGGTGACCAGCTGCAACACACTCTGGCCCTGGCCGGTGCCCAGGTTGTAGGTGTGTACACCACCCTTGCCGGCGCAGTGTTGCAGTGCCTTGACGTGCCCCTCGGCGAGATCCATCACGTGGATGTAGTCGCGCACGCCGGTGCCGTCCGGCGTGGGGTAATCGTTTCCAAAGACCGACAGGCAGTCGCGACGGCCGATGGCCACCTGGGTGATATAGGGCATCAGATTGTTGGGGATCCCTTGCGGGTCTTCACCCATAGTGCCCGAGTCGTGGGCGCCGACCGGATTGAAGTAGCGCAGCAGGGTCATGCTCCAGTGGGGCTCGGCCAGCTGCAGATCTTCGAGGATCTCCTCGATGAGCAGCTTGGATCGCCCGTAGGGGTTGGTGGCGCAGCGAGGGAAATCCTCGCGGATCGGCAGGCTAGCGGGATCGCCGTAGACGGTGGCCGAGGAGCTGAACACCAGATTGTGCACATTGGCCCGCTTCATCGCCTGCAGCAGGGTGAGGGTGCCGCCGAGGTTGTTTTCGTAGTAATCCAGTGGAATGCGGGTCGATTCACCGACCGCTTTGAGGGCGGCAAAGTGGATCACTGCATCGATCTGTTGCTCGGCGAAGATCCGCTCCAGCAGGGCGGCATCGCGAATATCCCCTTGATAGAACTGGGGTTGCTGGCCGCTGATGGCGGCGACTCGGGCCAGCACGCTGCGCTTGCTGTTGCCGAGGTTGTCGACCACCACGGGATTCATGCCTGCCGCTTGCAGGGCCAGACAGGTGTGGCTGCCGATATATCCGCAACCGCCGGTGACTAGAACATTCATCTTGCTCTCCATATAAAAACATTGGTAACAGTCTAAACGAGAGGCCTCGACGTAAACTGTGAGCTCATCTACAAATCAGTGTAAGCGGTTACACTAATTTAGTGTGAGACTACATTGCAAGATCATTTTTCTCTATTTTTTTCAATTACTTTCAAGGGTATAATAGTGTTTAACTATAATGTGAAAATGAGTGAAAACAGTATGAGTACCATCAAGGACGTCGCTCGGTTAGCCAATGTATCGGTGGCAACGGTCTCACGAGTGATGAACAATTCGCCAAAAGCCAGCGCAGCGTCCCGGGTCGCAGTGCAGAGAGCAATAACTGAGCTTGGTTACACTCCTAATGCAAATGCCAGGGCCCTAGCTAACCAGTGTTGTGATACCTTTGGTGTTGTTGTTGGGGACGTGGCGGATCCCTTCTTTGGGGCATTGGTGAAAGGTGTAGGCACTGTTACTACGGAGCAGGGGCTGCATTTGTTGATGGGAAATGGACGACATACAGCAGACGCTGAACGGGAAGCAATAGAGTTGTTGATTGCTCGCCGTTGTGAAGGGCTTGTTGTACATAGCAAGGCATTATCTGATGACGAATTGCTGCAATATGCTGAGCGCATTCCTGGTTTGGTATTGATTAATCGTTACATTCCAGCTCTTCAGGTGCGTTGTATCGCATTGAATAACCAGCAAGGAACCACGTTAGCCACTCGGCATGTATTGGCGCAGGGACATGTCAAAATTGCTTATCTGGGTTCAAATCGACCTATCGAGGATGCAGAGTCACGCTTGAATGGTTATCGGGATGCATTGATATGCGCAGGGATTGCTCCAAGTGATGAGTTGATTGAATTTGCCCAACCAAATGAAGAAGGGGGGGAGCAGGCGACGCTGAACCTACTCGCCAAAGGAGCAAAGCTTACAGCTATAGTAACCTACAATGATGCTATGGCGGCAGGCGCCCTCTCTGTACTGGCTGATAATGGAGTCAAAGTTCCGGAAGAAGTGTCCGTGATAGGCTTTGATGACATTATCTATGCTCGATATTTGCGTCCTAAACTAACGACTATGCGTTACCCTATTGAGTTGATGGCAGCTCAGGCCACAAGGTTATCACTTGCCTTGATTCGTGGGGAGTCTTCACCCGAGCACTCTCGTATATATACACCACTTCTAATAAATCGTCAGTCAGTCGCTCGTCCTATGTCGGAATGACAACTTGTTAGTTTTCCCCGCGGCATAAGTCAATCATTTTGTGTGCTAATAACTAGGGAAGGTGCGAACAAGTCCCTGATATGAGATCATGTTTGTCATCTGGAGCCATGGAACAGGGTTCATCATGAGTCATCAAATTACCTTCGCCGACAGTGAATTCAGCAGTAGGCCAGGGCGAGATCGTGAACATTTTGTTAAAAATTAAAAATAGTTTTTTGCCTACAAAACAAATACTTATAGGCCTGTGATATGCAGTTAACTTTATAGTCAGGATCGCCTTCACACTTTTTA
>NZ_JBLUXC010000103.1:0-5525 GCF_048276795.1 Aeromonas sp. PS2Canimalfood6 | reverse complement strand
GCGAAATCCTGGCTGGCGTGAAGGTGATGAACAAGCTGATAGGGCTTGGTATGCCTGTTCGCCAGCCAGTGAATTGAGTGGTATCAACGGGTTGGGGAACGGCCATCCAGCGACGGATTTGGTCAACAACGCCGCCAGTGATCGGAAAGACTCACCATGAAAATGAAACAAAACAGGCTCTGCATGCTGGCTGTCTGCTCGCTTCTGCTTTCGCATAAATCAGGTGCGGTAACGTTTGATACCTCCCTGCTTGCTGGCGCATCCGGTGAGTCCGATCTGTCACGCTTTTACGAAAACAACGCCATGCCAGCCGGTCCCCAGGAGATGGATATTTACGTCAACGGAGACTGGAAGGGGCGCTATACGGTGACCTACGGCGAGCAACAGGATGACGTTCGCCTTGCCTGGACAGACGCGCTTATGCTGGGGATCAACACCAAAGCGATTCCGGCCCCCGCCATTACTGACGGCCAGGTGCAGCTGCACGATCTGGTTCAGGGCGGCGAGGTAAAAACGGACACCAGCACGCTGAGTCTGGGACTCACCGTGCCACAGGCGGCCGTCTTACGTACCGAAGAGGGCTATGTTGCCCCTCAGTTCTGGGACGAAGGGATCCCGGCGCTGATGCTCTCCTGGAACACCACCTGGTACAACACGCGAACGAAAGGCTCCGCCAAAGAGACCAACGATGATTTTTACGCCGGGCTGGATTCCGGTGCCAACCTGCTCGGCTGGCAGTTTCGCGACAGCAGTACCTGGCGCAAATCCGCCAGCGGTGACAGCAGCTGGCAGAATAACACCCGCTACCTTCGCCGCCCGCTGGCGGCGCTGAAATCCAACCTGACGCTGGGCGACTTTTATATTCCCGGCGATCTGTTTGATTCCCTTCGTGTGCGCGGCGTGTCGCTGGCGTCCGATATGAAAATGCGCCCTAACTCGCAGCAGGGCTTTTCACCGGTGGTACATGGCGTGGCGCGCACTAACGCCCTGGTGAAGGTAATGCAGAACGGTAACGTCATCTATCAGGAGAACGTTCCGCCGGGCCAGTTCACCCTCGACAGCATTCAGCCGACCGGTTCAGCGGGCGACCTGCTGGTGGTCGTGCGCGAAGCGGACGGTTCCCAGCAATCATTCACGGTGCCTTTCTCTGCCGTGCCCGGCATGCTCAAAGAGGGTGTGAGCGAGTACAGCGTGGTGGCGGGAAAGGTTCATCAAAACACCCTTGAGGCGGACCCGGCGTTCCTGCAGGCCACGCTGCGCTATGGCTTTAATAACCTGATGACCGGCTATACGGGCACGATCGTGAGCGATAATTATCAGGCGGGGCTTATCGGCACCGGCTGGAATTTGCCCTTTGGCGCGGTATCCGTGGATGTCACCCACGCCAAAACCACGCTGCAGGACAGAACCGACAGCGGCCAAAGCTTTCGCGTGTCGTACAGTAAATTTATCGATACCACAGCCACCAACTTCACGCTGGCGGCCTACCGCTACTCCACGAAAGGGTATTACAGCTTTAGCGACGCGCTTTACTCCCGGGAAGGGTATCAACGCCTGAAAGCACAGTATGACGAGTATGAAGATCGCTTCGGGGTCGCCCCGGAGATGACGATGAGCACCTGGGATGCCCTGCGCGCCGCACAGCCTAAAAACACCTTCACGCTTAACCTGAACCAGCGTCTGCCCGACAACTGGGGCACGGTGTTTATCTCGGGTACACAGCGGGACTACTGGAATTCCCGCCAAACCTCGCGCGAATATCAGGCCGGCTATTCCAACGCCATCGGCCGGGCCAGCTATACCGTCTCCGCCAGCCGGGTGCGCAACAGCGAGCGTGAAGAAGAGACGCGTTTTTACCTCTCCCTCAGCCTGCCCTTCTCGCTGTTTGATAACAACGCGTGGGTCACCTCCAGCCTGACGGCCAGCGACTCGCATTATGAACAGAGCAATATCAGCATGAGCGGCAACGCGCTGGCGTCGAACCGCCTGAGCTATACGCTCTCCGGCAGCAATGCGCGGGGCGGGAACAACACCGCCAGCGTGAACACCGCATACCGGGCAAACTTCGCGACGCTTGGTGGCTCCTACAGTGAATCCTCCGACTACCGCCAGATGGGGCTGAACGGGCGCGGCAGCCTGGTGGCCGTGCCGTGGCATCTGCTTGCCTCCAACGAAACCGGTTCCACCATGACCATTGTCGATGCGCCGCAGGCGGTAGGGCTGATGGTTAACGGCGACGAAAGTATCGTGACCAACCGTGATGGCGTGGCGCTGGTGCCTTACGCCACGCCGTACCGTAAAAATGCCATCACCCTGTCCGAAACGGCGAACAGCCGCGGGGCAGAAGTGCTGGGCAACATCGCTAACGTCGCCCCTTACGATGGCGCGGTGAACTATATCCGCTTCGATACCGACCAGCGCCAGTCCTGGATGCTGCGCGCCACCCGCCCGGACGGGGCACCGTTGCCGTTTGGTACCGAAGTGCTGAACGAGCGCGGCGAGTCGGTGGGTTATGTCGGCCAGGCCAGCGTGCTCTACATTCGCGCGGAACAACCACCACGTGAGCTTAGCGTTCATTTGCGTAGCGGAAATTGCACTATCGCCGCACCGGCGTGGGGACTGGAAAGCCCGTCCTCTGTTTGCCATTACTAACGGAACATCAACATGATACGGTTACTGACCTTTCTGTTTCTCGCCTGCGTCAGCGGGGCAAGCTATGCCACCTGTTCCGGGGGCAGTATTTCCTATGGCCCGCCGATCAGCGTCGATCTGTCGGATAAGCTGACGCCCGCCACGCCGACCTGGACCGGCAGCTTCACCACCCAGTACAGCGGCTCGTTCAACTGTACGACGCCTAACAGTGAATTTTCTTACACGCCGATCCTCTCGACCGACAGTAACTACGCCACCATTCTGGGCTTCAGCAACAATAAATATATGGTGCGGGCGGAGATCACCAGCACGCATCCCAACAAGACGCTGGCCGCCAGCGGTAACCATACGGCTTCAGAGCTGAATACCCCTTTTACCGTGCGCTTTACGCTGGTAAACCAGAGCGGCACCACCCTGACGGGGGATACGGCGAACATGAGCGACGTTCTGTTCGTCAGCGACATGAGCGGATTGTCGATTTTGGAAATCATCGCCTGGCCAATCAAGCAGCTCGTCAAGATATTGCAGTGGTTAATCAACGGGTTCAAATGGCCTTACGACAACCGCGATATGTTTGGTCAGCCGATGACCATCAAATATGCGCCGAAGCTGACCACCTGCTCATTCGACAACGCGGGGCTGACGGTTCATTTACCTACGTTGGGTATCCCACAGTTGAGTGCCTCTGCCCAGCCAGGGCTGACGCCCTTTACGCTCAATATGAGCTGTCAGAATCTGGGGACAAACGGGACGTCTGACCGGGCGATTGAGATGTTCCTCTCCAGCACGCAACTGCTGTCGACCGACAGTTCCGTACTGGTTGATACAAGCAGCGGTGCCGCACAGGGCGTGGGGCTGCGGCTGATTCAGCGGAATAACCCGCAACAGCCGGTCATCTTCTCGACCTCTACCACCAGCCGCGGAAATGCCACGCTGCTGTTCAACGTGGCGGCGGGCGGGGCACTGAGCAAGACGTTCACCCTGCCCATGGCGGCGTCCTATTATGTCTGGGCACCGGCGAAGGTCAGTCAGGGCAAACTCAATACGACGGCGACGCTGAATATTATCTACCCCTGATGCGCTTATGCCGGGACGCTGTCGTTCCGGCGAATCGACGCTTAACTCCCGATCCGGCCCGCCATCTGCAGGTATTTAATGAGTTCGCTGTGGTTGGTGAGGTTGAGTTTTTTCATCGCATTGTGCTTTTGGGTGGCGATGGTACTGGCCGAGCGGCTTCGCAGCTGGGCAATTTCGGTCACGGTGTAGCCTTCCACCAGAAGATGCAGCACCTCCCACTCCCGGGCGGAAAGTACCGAACGCGAGCGCGCGCCGGCGCGCATCATTCCCTTCAGATACGATGAGACACGCGGCCTGGCCTCTTCTGCTCTGAGCAGCACCTGTAATTCTCTTTTCAGCTCGCCGGGCTCGTCCTGCAGGGAAAGGGTCAGCTCGTATTTCATCTCCAGCACCCTTTTTAATAATCCGTACTGTAATTCAGGCACAAAAAGTACACGCTTAACGTGGTGCGTATGACATAACATATTGAGCCGGTTACTGGTCTGTACGCTCCACGATTTATGGTTAAACAGATAACTGAACTCGGCCATAACAATATCGACCTGACCGTCGCTAATGGCATCAAAGAGCTGTTCTGTTGATTCCACTATTGATATTTGCAGAGAATATTCAGGCAGTAATTTACGCAGCGCATCGCTTATCATCTCCTGCAGAATATTGACCCGATAAAACACAATAATCCTGAGAGTGAATTCAGAAAAAATCATATTATTTCATTATTAACACGATAAAAGGAGACTGATAGTAGTGTAATAAGCCCATGCTCACAACTTATTCCCACCAGGATTTTAACGCCCGGGTAGCTAAAATTCCTGGCGAACCAACACAAGTGGCGAACCAACACCCAAAACGTGCTAAAACCCCGCCTAAAAACCCCATAAAAAGAGCGTGTTATCCATATCAAACCTTAACAAACGCCATTTCTCAGGATAAAAATCTATCTCTAATATTATAAGAAGATTAAAAATATTAGATCCGTCATTCCGCACCTAATTTTCGATTTAAAAAACTTGACGGCGATCGGTCATTCTGATCTATTACTCTCTTTTGCAGGTAATTCATCATGGCCGCTCCCGCTATCTCGATCCGTAACCTCGACCACCTTGGTTTGGTCGCTGCACTTTGCCAAGAACTCGGCATTGCTCGCATGATTGATGCGGTGCTACCCAAAACGCCGCCCTACAAAGTCTCACATGGTGAAGCGTTGGTGGCGATGATACTGAACGGTCTTGGCTTTCATAGTTCGACCTTGCACATGTTCCCGCAATTCTTTGCCAACAAGCCTGTAGAACGCCTGATTGGCCCGGGGATCTGTGCCGATGACCTCAATGATGATGTGCTCGGCCGCTGCCTTGATGCCCTCTTTGAGGCCGATGTCAGCACGCTTTATCAGGTGATGGCGGAGCAGGTCGTTGAACGATTGGGGCTCAAAAGTACTGCAGTACACCTCGATATCACCAGCTTCCACGTCGATGGCGCCTATGACCAAGCCGATGGCGAGCAGCTCGGTAAGTTGCAATTGGTACGGGGCTATAGCCGCGACCATCGGCCAGAGCTAAACCAGGTTATCCTGGAGCTTATCTGTGAAAATCAGGCCGGCCTGCCCATCTACATGCAAGCCTTGAGTGGTAATATTAATGATACCAAGGCCTTTGCCCAGACGGTACGGCGCCACTTGAGCAGTCTCAAGGCCGCGCAGGAGTGCCGTTATCTGGTCGGCGATGCCGCACTGTACTGCGCCGATACCTTGCAATTACTGGCGCAACAGCAGCAACTATTTGTGACCCGGGTGCCCG
>NZ_JBLUXC010000102.1:0-6132 GCF_048276795.1 Aeromonas sp. PS2Canimalfood6 | reverse complement strand
AATATCAATATGATGCACGGCGACAGCAGGGTGATGGTGGTGGTGTGTTTGGAGACAGCCAGTTTACCAGCACCCTGTCTGTCAACTTCCACTTCCCCAAGATCCCGCGAAGAACCATAAAAAAACCCGGCTGATGCCGGGTTTATACTGTGTGCTCCGCTATCAGCAGCGTGAAGGAGCGGTTTCTGTGCCAGATCTTGCGTTTCATGTCGGCCAGCTTGAGCTTGCGTCTCGGGCTCCAGGCACATTTGGTTTTTCGGGCCAACATGGCTCTTCTGCGTGCTCGCATCCTGTTCTCCTCCCTGGTCTTGCGTGGGGCCGAAAGGGCCCTTGGCAGGAACTGCAACGCAATGAATACATTGCAATAAGTTCGCTCCAGCGCCCCTCGTATACCCAAGGATGGTAACAGAGAACAGGGCAGGAAAACACACCCCCCGGCGAGGCTAGGGGGTGATGATCTGTTTGACCACTTCGGCGATGATGGCCGGACGCTGTGCCGGCACGTCCGGCTCGCTGCTGTCGTCCTCGTCCAGCTCCTCGCGACGATGGGCCTTCTGCTGTTCGTTGTCGAGCCAGAGCAGGCTCTGGTAGTACTGGCGCACGTTGTTGACATAGTTGCGCGCCTCGCCGCCACGGGCATAGCCATAGCGTACCTTGCGATGCCAGCGTGACTGCTGCAGCAGCGGCAACACCTCTTTCACGTCGCTCCAGGCGTCCGGGTTCTTGCCCAGCTCCTTGGTCAGGCGGCGGGCATCCATCATGTGGCCGTAGCCGATGTTGTAGGCGGTGAGGGCAAACCACACTTTCTCGTCCGCCGGGACCGAGTCGGGCACCTTCGCCATCATCTCCTGCAGGTAGCGGGCGCCCCCCTTGATGCTCTCTTCCGGGTGGGTGCGATCGTTTACCCCCATCGCCTTGGCGGTCGGACCGGTGAGCATCATCATGCCGCGCACCCCGGTGTAGGAGCGTGCCTGGGGATCCCAGTGGGATTCCTGATAGCTGATGGCGGCCAGCAGCCGCCAGTCGATATCCTTGGCGTGGGTCTGGAACAGCGCCTGGTACTTGGGCAGCAGGCTCTTGGCCCGTTGCAGGAAGGTACGGGTGTCGACGAAGTCGAAGTTCTGCACGTGGCCGAAGTACTTTTCGTCGAGCTTGGCGATGGCGCCATCCATGAAGCGCTGACCGAAGAAGTCGATGATGCTGGCGTAGAGGCTGTCGTCGGGCAGCTTGGTCATGGCCCAGGCCACGGTCTGCTTGCTGGCGAGGGTCAAGCCTTCGGTGAGTTCAGGGTAGTAGCGCTGGGTACGGGCCAGTATGGTGTCCTGCACCACCGTGTAGTCCACCTTGCCGTCGGCCACCTGTTTGAGCAGCTCCTCCACGTCCGCATCCCGATTGGTGCTCCACTTCAGGTTGGGGTACTGCTTGGCCAGCTCCTTCATCAGGTCCTCGCCGGTGGAGCCCGCCGGCACCACTATGCTGCCCTTGATGTCACCGAGGTTCTTGGGCCTGGAGGAGCCGTTGCGATAGACCAGCTTGGGGGAGACCTGGTAGAAGCCAGGGCCGAAGCGGAACAGCTTGCGCCGCTCCGGGGTCACGACGATGGCGGCGGCGGCGAGATCCAGCTTGCCCTTTTGCAGTTGCTCGACCAGCTCGGCGGTGCTGTAGGCCGGTACTATGGTCAGCTTGACCCCCAGCCAGTCGGCGTAAAGCTGCGCCAGCTCGTAGTCGAACCCCAGTGCGGTGTCGTCACGCTGGTAATAGGAAGTGGGGCCGTAGAGGGTGCCAACCCGGATCTCGCCTCGCTGGCGGATCTGCTCCAGTTGGCTGGAGGGGTGGTAGAAGTCGCAACCGGCCAGGGCCAGCGTCAACATCATCCCGATGAACAGTCGAAAAATGCAGCGCAAGTAGGTGAGTACCCTTGTTGAAAAAATCGGCATTTGTCAAAAAAGAGGCACCTTTATACCAGAGAGTATGAAGGGAGTCACACCGCGCGAGATGAGAAAAACGTTTGTTCAGGATGGGCCTGATCCCTATAATACGCGCGTCTCAAATCCCCCCACACTCTAAAACTTGGTGAGAAAGGTATATGGAAATCTTGCGTGGTGCCCCAGCACTGTCTGAGTTTCGTGTCCACAAGCTGCTGCAGAGCTGCGCACAGAGAGGAGTAGAGATAGCAAGCATCTATGCGGAATACGTGCATTTTGCCGAGCTGACGAGCCCGCTGTCGCCCCCCGAGCGAGCGACCTTGGGCCAGCTTCTGCGCTACGGCCCGACCATCCCGGAACACACCCCCAGCGGTCAGCTGTTCCTCGTTACCCCCCGCCCCGGCACTATCTCCCCCTGGTCTTCCAAAGCAACCGACATCGCCCACAACTGCGGCCTGAAACAGGTCAAGCGGCTTGAGCGCGGCATTGCCTATTACGTGCAGGCCAAGGGTGAGCTGAGCGTGGCCCAGCGCAGCGAGATCGCGGCCCTGCTGCACGATCGCATGATGGAAGTGGTCTTTGCCGAGATGAACGAGGCCGCCGCCCTGTTTGCTCACCACGAGCCGCGCCCCTTTACCCAGGTAGATGTGCTGGGTGGTGGTCGCGCCGCCCTGGCAGAGGCCAACGTGACCCTGGGTCTGGCCCTGGCCGATGACGAAATAGATTACCTGGTGACCAACTTCACCCGGCTGGGTCGCAATCCCAACGACATCGAGCTCTACATGTTTGCCCAGGCGAACTCCGAGCACTGCCGCCACAAGATCTTCAACGCCGACTGGACCATCGACGGCGAACAGCAGCCCAAGTCGCTGTTCAAGATGATCAAGAACACCTTCGAGCAGACGCCGGATCATGTCCTGTCTGCCTACAAAGACAACGCCGCGGTGATGGAAGGCAGCCAGGGTGGCCGCTTCTTCCCGAGCCCCGCCAACGGTGAGTACCAGTATCACCAGGAGCGCGTCGACATCCTGATGAAGGTGGAGACCCACAACCACCCGACCGCCATCTCTCCCTTCCCGGGTGCCGCCACCGGCTCCGGCGGCGAAATCCGCGACGAGGGTGCGACAGGCCGTGGCGCCAAACCCAAGGCGGGCCTGGTAGGCTTCTCCGTCTCCAACCTGCGCATCCCCGGTTTCGAGCAGCCCTGGGAGCAGGACTTCGGCAAGCCGAGCCGCATCGTCAGCGCCTTTGACATCATGCAGGAAGGCCCCCTTGGCGGCGCCGCCTTCAACAACGAATTCGGTCGCCCTGCCATCCTGGGTTACTTCCGTACCTTCGAAGAGCAGGTGCCGAGCCACAACGGCGTCGAGGTGCGCGGCTACCACAAGCCCATCATGCTGGCGGGCGGTATCGGCAACATCCGCAGCGAGCACGTCCAGAAAGGGGAGATCCCGGTGGGGGCGGCCCTCATCGTGCTGGGTGGTCCGGCCATGAACATCGGCCTGGGTGGCGGCGCAGCCTCCTCCATGGCGTCCGGTCAGTCTGCCGAAGATCTCGACTTCGCCTCCGTGCAGCGTGACAACCCCGAGATGGAGCGTCGTTGCCAGGAAGTGATCGACCGCTGCTGGCAACTGGGGGACGACAACCCCATCGTCTTCATCCACGACGTGGGCGCTGGTGGTCTCTCCAACGCCATGCCGGAGCTGGTGAGCGACGGGGATCGCGGTGGTCGCTTCGACCTGCGTGCCATCCCGAACGACGAGCCGGGCATGAGCCCGCTGGAAGTCTGGTGCAACGAATCCCAGGAGCGCTATGTGCTGGCCGTGGCCCAGGACAAGCTGCCTCTGTTCAAGGCCCTGTGCGAGCGCGAACGCGCCCCCTATGCCGTCATCGGCACCGCCACCGAAGAGAAGCATCTCACTCTCTCTGATGATCACTTTGACAACCAGCCCATCGATCTGCCGCTGGACGTGCTGCTTGGCAAGGCGCCCAAGATGCACCGCGACGTGCAGAGCCTGCCCGCCCAAGGCAAGGCGCTGCAACTGGACGGCATCACCCTCAGCGACGCCGCCGAGCGCGTGCTGCGCCTGCCGACTGTGGCGGAGAAGTCCTTCCTCATCACCATCGGCGATCGCACCGTAACGGGCCTCGTCAACCGCGACCAGATGGTCGGCCCCTGGCAGATCCCGGTGGCTGACTGCGCCGTCACCGCCGCGACCTACGACAGCTACCACGGTGAAGCCATGTCCATGGGCGAGCGC
The DNA here is from genome assembly GCF_048276795.1 of Aeromonas sp. PS2Canimalfood6. NCBI lineage: Bacteria > Pseudomonadati > Pseudomonadota > Gammaproteobacteria > Aeromonadales > Aeromonadaceae > Aeromonas > Aeromonas sp. PS2Canimalfood6. Next base: position 1,946 of record NZ_JBLUXC010000102.1, on the reverse strand, counting down.
ACCCCGGTGGCGCTGCTCTCTCATGCCGCCTCCGCCCGCATGGCGGTGGCCGAGGCCCTGACCAACCTGGCTCCGGCCAATATCGGCTCCCTCAAGCGGGTCAAGCTCTCCGCCAACTGGATGTCCGCAGCCGGCCACCCGGGGGAAGATGCGGGTCTCTACGAAGCCGTGAAAGCGGTGGGCGAAGAGCTCTGCCCGGCCCTTGGCATAACCATCCCGGTGGGCAAGGACTCCATGTCCATGAAGACCCGCTGGCAGCAGGACGGGGAAGAGCGCAGCGTCACCTCGCCGCTCTCCCTGCTCATCTCGGCGTTTGCCCGGGTCGAGGACGTGCGCAATACCGTGACCCCGCAACTGCGCACCGATCTCGGTGAGACCGACCTTATCCTCATCGACCTTGGCAACGGCAAGCAGCGCCTCGGCGCCTCGGCCCTGGCCCAGGTTTACCGCCAGCTTGGGCAAAGTGCCCCAGATCTGGACAACCCGGTCCAGCTCAAGGGCTTCTTCAACGCCATCCAGGCGCTGGTGGCGGATCGCAAGCTGATTGCCTACCACGACCGCTCCGACGGCGGCCTCTTCGTCACCCTGACCGAGATGGCGTTTGCCGGTCACTGCGGCCTCGACATCCAGCTCGATCGCGTGGGTGGCGACCTGCTGCCGGCCCTGTTCAACGAGGAGCTGGGTGCCGTCATCCAGGTTCGTCGCGAAGACAAGGAAGCGGTGCTGACCCTGCTGGCCGGTCACGGTCTGGCAGCCTGCTCCCATGTGCTGGGCACGGTGCGCGAAGACGACCTCATCCTGTTCCAGCGTGCCGGCAGCGAAGTGTATCGCGCCAGCCGCACCGCCCTTCGCACCATCTGGGGCGAGACCAGCTGGCAGATGCAGCGCCTGCGCGACAACCCGGAGTGCGCCGATCAGGAGCATGCCGCCCGCCAGGACGCCACCGATCCGGGTTTGCAGGCCAGGCTCACCTACAACCCGTCCGACGACGTGGCCGCGCCCTATATCGCTCGCGGGGTTTCTCCCCGTCTGGCGGTGCTGCGCGAGCAGGGGGTCAACTCCCACGTGGAGATGGCGGCCGCCTTTGACCGCGCCGGCTTTACCGCTGTCGACGTGCACATGAGCGACATCCTCGAGGGGCGCATCAAGCTGGAAGATTTCCAGACCCTGGTGGCCTGTGGCGGCTTCTCCTACGGCGACGTGCTGGGGGCGGGGGAAGGCTGGGCCAAGTCCATCCTGTTCAACGACAACGCCCGTGAGCAGTTCCAGCGCTTCTTCGAGCGCGGCGATACCCTCTCCCTGGGGGTGTGCAACGGTTGCCAGATGATGTCCAACCTGCGCGACCTCATCCCGGGGGCCGATCTCTGGCCGCGCTTCGTGCGCAACCGCTCCGAGCGCTTCGAGGCGCGCTTCAGCCTGGTGGAAGTGCAGGACTCCCCGTCCGCCTTCTTCGCCGGGATGGCTGGCTCCGTGATGCCGATTGCCGTCTCCCACGGGGAAGGGCGCGTGGAAGTGCGCGATGCTGCTCACCTGGCTGCGCTGCAACAGAGCGGTCTGGTGGGGCTGCGTTTCGTGGACAACCGCGGCAACGTCACCGTGCAATACCCGGCCAACCCCAACGGCTCCCCTGACGGTATCACCGCGGTGACCAGTGCGGACGGCCGCGCCACCATCATGATGCCGCACCCGGAGCGGGTATTCCGCACCGTGGCCAACTCCTGGCACCCGGACAACTGGGGAGAGGATGGCGCCTGGATGCGCATGTTCCGCAATGCTCGGGTTCGCCTGGGTTAAGCGCCAGCAAGAAACTAAAAACCGGCCCCAGTGGCCTAATGCCGATCAGTTAAGGATCCATTGACCGATCCTCAGGCTGTGTAAGAATCCGAAACTCCTTGTTGGGTTTCGGATTTTTTTATGCGTATCGACCAAGCTCTCGACTTCATTCA
>NZ_JBLUXC010000101.1:0-6332 GCF_048276795.1 Aeromonas sp. PS2Canimalfood6 | reverse complement strand
AAGGGGTGAACAACAAGATCAAAGTGATAAAGCGTATGGCATATGGATTTAGGGACTCAGAATACTTTTTTCTGAAAATCAAGGCGGCCTTCCCCGGAAAGCCGCGATGAACCTAAAAAAAGGCGCTGTCCCAATTATGTGTTGGAAGGCTAATCTGGAAGTAGGTCATCACCGCGAGGACCTTCATCATGGATACGCCAGCCTTCCAACACCTGTTGTCCCTCTTTCCATTACTTACTCTGCGTCAGCGCCGTGTCGCTCAGCATGAGCTCGCCGCTCCACACCCGATTACGTCCCTCCATGCCCAGTTACCCACATGCTGCGGCTGTCCCCACTGCCAGGCGGATGCCACCCAGCTGGCCCCCTGGGGCTGGAGCCGTGGGCTGCGTCGTTACCGTTGTAAGCAGTGTCGGCGAACCAGCTCCCTCCTCACCAAGACGCCTTTGGCCAGATTACGTAAGGCTGAGCATTGGGAGGACTACGCCCAGGCTCTCATCGACGGGCTCACTGTCCGCCAGGCCGCCGTCCGCTGCGGTGTTTGCAAGAACACCGCCTTCTTGTGGCGTCACCGCTTCCTGAAGGCGATGGCAAACCACCAGGCAACACGGGAAGAAGGCATTGTGGAAGTGGATGAAACCTTCTTCCTCGAATCGTTCAAGGGGCAGCGAGGGTTGCCTCGTCCGGCAAGACATCGTGGCGGGAAAGGGCGTACCCGGGGGACCGGGCGGGATTACATCCCGGTGATGGTGGTGCAGGACAGGGCGGGCCATCAAGCCGACTTTCAGCTGGAAAGGCTGGATGCGCAGACGGTGAAAGCGGTGTTGCAGCCACTCATCGCGCCCGATGCAGTGCTCTGCAGTGATGGTGCAGGGGTGTATGCCAGTTTCAGCCAAGCGCGGGGCATAACACATCAAGTGGTGTACAACCGTCGAGGTGAGCGAGTCATTGGGGCATACCACATCCAGCATGTGAACGGATATCACCGGCGGTTGAAGGAGTGGATGGAACGATTCCATGGAGTCGCAACCCACTACCTGAGGAATTATCTGGGCTGGCGCAGGATGCTGGAACGTTACGGCAGGGAGGTAAATACCAAGATGTGTTTGCATGAGGCGCTAGGGCACCCGATGCAACACGTAATTGGGACATAGCCTAAAAAAACGGTCAACCCGGGTTGACCGTTTTTCGTTCCACTTCGCCCCTTAGAACAGCAGGTGCGCCACACCGGCAATCACCGGCAGGGTGACCAAGGTGCGCAGCAGGAAGATGACGAACAGCTCCCACAACTTGACCGGGATCTTGCTGCTCAGCAACAGAGCGCCCACTTCCGACATGTAGATGAGCTGGGTGACCGACATGGCGGCGATCACGAAGCGGGTGATGTCGCTCTCGATAGTGGAGGCCAGCACCGCCGGGATGAACATGTCGGCGAAGCCCACCATGATGGTCTTGGAAGCGGCTTCCGCCTCCGGCAGTTGCAGCAGCTCGAGCAAAGGCACGAAGGGCGCCCCCAGCCAGTTGAACACCGGGGTGTGCTCCGCCAGCATCAGGGCACAGGTCCCGACGGCCATCACCACCGGCAGCACGCCAAATACCATGTCCAGGGCGTTTTTCACCCCTTCACGCGCCACGGCGCCGAGATCCGTCATGCTGTCGGCCTTGGTCAGGGCGCGATGGTAGCCGTAGCTCAGCACGCTGTGCTGATGGGGGATGGCCTCCTGCTTGCGGCACAGGGGAGTACCGTCGCTGTAGACATCCTTCTTCCAGGAGAGCGGCGGCAGGCGCGGTACCACGATGGCGGCCACCACACCGGCCAGGCAGACGGTCAGGTAGAAGGGGACGAACATGTGCTCCAGCTTCACCTGGGAGATCACCACCAGACAGAAGGTGATGGAGACGGCGGAGAAGGTGGTACCGATGACGGCCGCTTCCCGCTGGGTGTAAAACTTGCCTTCATACTGCTTGCTGGTCAGCAGGATCCCGACGCTGCCATCACCGAGCCAGGAGGCGAAACAGTCCACCGCAGAACGCCCCGGCAGACGGAACACCGGACGCATGATGCGGGTCATCATGGTACCGACAAACTCCAGCAGACCAAAATCCAGCAGCAAGGGCAGCAGCAGGCCCGCAAAGATGAAGACGGAGAACAGTACCGGCAGCAGATCATGCAGCACCAGGCCGCCGGTCGCCCCTGAGCGCAGCACCTCGGGACCGGCTTCAAAGAAGGTCAACAGCACGAAGACCCCGCCCAGCACCCGCACGCACGCCCAGAAGGGGGAGACGTTGAACAGGCTGTTGAGGAAGGGGCGTTTCACCAGGATCGCCGGTTTGAACAGCCAAGCGATCAGGGTCATCAGCATGGTGGTGGTGATGATGGCGCTGACCATGGCCACCAGATGATCGGCAAACACCGTTTGAACCAGCTTCGCCAACACGGCGACGGGAATGGTGACATTGCCGTCATAGATGACCGGGGTCATGAACAGCAGGATCCCGATCAGTGACGGGATCAAAAACATCAGCACGTTGCGGCGAGTACGGATTGCCGGTGCTTCCAGGATCTTTTCCAACATATAAACAGCCTTAAATGTGACTTTTCCTTCAGCCGGGCCGCCTGCATACTCATGCCCTCGCCCGGAAAACGGGCGCAAGAATAACCCAAAAAACTGCACAAACAAGCCGTTAATTGATCATTTCAAGCATAAATATTTTATCAGGCGAACCATCCATAAGAACAAACCAAAACAGTCATGCATATCGATTCAATTTGAATGGTTAGCATAATGTTTCATACGGGTTACATTCAGGTGCGCAGTATAATCCGCAGCCACTGTCAGGCAATAAGAGACATGAAAAATATATCTATAGGGTGATCCCGTCGATCCTCCCATAAAAAAAACCGGAGCCTGTCTGGCTCCGGTCTTGTCACGAACATGATGCTCAATCGCGAACGTAAATGACTTCGACGCCGTCGTCGTCCTCATCGTCCCAGTCGTCATCGTCCAGGCCATCATCGAAGGCCTTGGACGCCGCCAGGGCATCGGCTTCCGCCTTGGCCAGCTGGTTCTTGTGATAGTCGTCCCACTTGAACTCCACCTTCTCGATGGCGTCTCTGGCATCCTCCGCCAGCTGACGAGGCATGGTGTCCAGCAGATCCAGGATGTCGTAGCACACCTTCTTGGTGCCTTCCTTGCTGATGGCGGTGATAGCGTAGACCGGACCTTCGTGGTTGAGGGCTGCCTTGACTCTGTCCATCACTTCCTGAGCCTCTTCTTCCAGGATCAGGTCCATCTTGTTGAAGACCAGCCAGCGCGGCTTGCCCGCCAGCTCGGGGCTGTATTTTTCCAGCTCCCGGACGATGGTCACGGCGTTCTCGGCAGGATCGGAGCCATCCACCGGGCAGATGTCCACCAGGTGGATCAGGACGCGGCAACGCTCCAGGTGCTTGAGGAAGCGGATCCCCAGGCCTGCACCCTCAGCAGCCCCTTCGATGAGGCCGGGAATGTCTGCAATGACGAAGGAGCGGGAGTTCTCGCCACGTACCACACCCAGGTTCGGTACCAGGGTGGTGAAGGGGTAGTCTGCCACTTTCGGACGGGCCGCAGAAACGGCGCGAATGAAGGTGGACTTGCCTGCGTTGGGCAGACCCAGCATGCCGACATCCGCCAGCAGCAGCAGCTCCAGCCTCAGGGTACGCACTTCACCCGGGGTGCCGTTGCTCTTCTGGCGCGGCGCCCGGTTGACCGAGCTCTTGAAGCGGGTGTTGCCAAGGCCGTGGAAGCCGCCCTTGGCAACCAGCAGCTTCTGATCGTGACTGGTCAAATCCCCCAGCAGTTCGCCGGTGTCTTCATCGGTGGCGCGGGTGCCGACCGGTACTCGCAGGATCTTGTCCTTGCCGCGACGACCGGTACAGTTGGCACTCTGACCGTTCTCGCCACGCTCGGCGGCGTGGAAGCGCTCGAAACGGTAGTCGATCAGGGTGTTCAGGTTTTCATCGGCCACCAGATACACGTCGCCACCATCACCGCCGTCACCGCCGTCCGGGCCGCCGTTCGGGATGTACTTCTCGCGGCGGAAGCTCACACAACCGTTACCACCGTCACCGGCATCGACTCGAATCTGGACTTCATCAACAAACTTCATAGGTAACCGTCACCTTAATTCGAAAAACCGATACGCAATTATAGTGATACGGGCCCCTTCGGGCGAGGCGCATCTGGCCGATGAGGGCTGTCAGCGCCGGCTCATCCGCGTGCCGTTTTTTCGTCAAACTCATCAGAAAAACAAAAGCCCCGCCAGGTTGGCGGGGCTTCGGATCCTTGCGGTCCGTAATTACTCAGCAACGATGCTGACGTACTTACGATTCTGCGGACCTTTAACTTCGAACTGCACTTTACCGTTCGCGGTAGCGAACAGAGTGTGGTCCTTGCCCAGACCAACGTTCTCACCAGCGTGGAACTTGGTGCCGCGCTGACGAACGATGATGCTGCCAGCCAGAACTGTTTCGCCGCCGAAACGCTTCACGCCCAGGCGTTTAGCTTCAGAATCGCGACCGTTGCGGGATGAACCGCCAGCTTTTTTGTGTGCCATCTATCGGACTCCTCTAATTAAGCGCTGATGCCAGTGATTTTGACTTCAGTGAACCACTGACGGTGGCCCGCTTGCTTACGGTGGTGCTTACGACGACGGAACTTGACGATAGTCACTTTCTCGCCACGGCCGTGAGCCACAACTTCAGCCACAACCTTGCCACCTTCAACGAAAGGAGCACCTACTTTGAAAGTGTCGCCTGCAGCAACCATCAGCACTTCGTTGAAGTCGATGGTAGCGCCAGTCTCAACGTTCAGCTTTTCCAGACGAACGATTTGACCTTCGGCCACACGGTGTTGTTTTCCGCCGCTTTGGAATACCGCGTACATTTGATTAACTCCGTAAAGGCGTGTCTTTTGCTCAAGGCCAGACACGCACAAAAACCTATAACAATGGGCGGGCATTCTACGCAGAACGATTTGCCGAGGCAAGGCCAATTTAGCAAAAAGTTTATTTTGTGCGCATATCTGCCCCCGTGAATAAACGCCTAACTGTAACCCATTGTGAAATCGTGTAGAATCCCCGCCATTGCTAAAAACGCAGTAAATGCTGCCGTCACGTTACGAGACTTATGGACCAACAGACTATCCGTGCGCTCTGTGCCGCCGACATGACGGCGGTCAATGAACTGATCCTGGCGAGGCTCCAGTCTGATGTCAGCCTGATCAACCAGCTGGGTTTCTATATTGTCAGTGCAGGCGGAAAACGGATGCGCCCCATGCTGACCGTGATGGCCGCACGCGCACTGGGCTATGAGGGTGAAGATCACCTGAAACTGGCCGCCATCATCGAGTTCATTCACACCTCCACCCTGCTGCACGACGACGTGGTCGACGAATCCGACCTGCGCCGCGGCCGGGAAACCGCCAACGCCCTGTTTGGCAACGCCGCCAGCGTCCTGGTGGGTGACTACCTCTACAGCCGCTCCTTCCAGATGATGAGCGAACTCTCCAACCTGAAGGTGATGGAGATCCTCTCCGATGCCACCAACACCATCGCCGAAGGCGAAGTGCTGCAGCTGATGAACTGCAACGATCCGGATACCACGGAAGAGAGCTACATGACGGTCATCTACTGCAAGACCGCCAAGCTGTTTGAAGCTGCGACCCGACTCGCCGCCGTGCTGACCCATCAGCCCGAGCCCGTCGAGCAGGCCATGACCGACTACGGCAAATACTTGGGTACCGCGTTCCAGATCATCGACGACGTGATGGACTACTGCTCCCAGAGCGAGGAGATGGGCAAGAACGTGGGTGACGATCTGGCCGAAGGCAAGCCGACCCTGCCGCTGTTGCGCGCCATGGAAGTGGGTACCCCGGAAGAGCGTCAACTGGTGCGCGATGCCATCGAGCACCGCAACGGTATGGATCACCTGGAGCGTATTCTGGGCATCCTGGATCGCACCGGTGCCCTCGAATACTCCCGCCAGCGGGCTCGGGAAGAGGCTGACAAGGCCATCGCCGCCCTCACCATCCTGCCGGACTCCCGGCACAAGCAGGCGCTGGAGACCCTGGCCCACATGGCGGTGCAGCGCAGCGCCTGATGCCAGCCGGCGGACAATAAAAAAGAGGCCAGAGGGCCTCTTTTTTATTGTCCGAATTCCCCGTGCCACTGTCGTATCAACCGTCATTCCGCACCTGATTTTGCTATTTTCAGTGCTTGACGGCGATCGGCCGTTCTGATCTATTACTCTCTTTTGCAGGTAGATCATCATGGCCGCACCCGCTATCTCGATCCGTAAC
>NZ_JBLUXC010000100.1:0-6600 GCF_048276795.1 Aeromonas sp. PS2Canimalfood6 | reverse complement strand
CGTTTCCTGGCGTTGGTTTCTGCCTTGGCGAGGGCCAAGAAATCGATTGGATCGGACATACTGAGTACAGTGAAACCAGAATAGAGCAATTAGATCACATCTTTAATCTGATTGGTATTAGCCTCCAACTTTATGACAAACGACGCATCGACGACCACGCTGGCACCCACGGGAGACGATCCCATGGCGCCCCTTCAGCTCCCCTCCCCCCTGCACCGGATCCGACATCCTCTGCTGGCAGCCCATGACGTCACGCTCTGGTGCAAGCGGGACGATCTGATCCACCCGACCCTCTCCGGCAACAAGTGGCGAAAGCTCAAATACCATCTGCAACAGGCACAGATGCTGGGCAAGGGCCACATCCTCTCCTTTGGCGGCGCCTACTCCAATCACATCCACGCCCTGGCCGCAGCAGGACTCAGACTGGGACTGCGCACCACGGGCATCATACGCGGTGAAGGGGATACCGTCAGCAATCCCACCCTGAAAGCGGCGAAAGGCTGGGGCATGGATCTCGTTTTTGTCGACCGCCAGGACTATCGCCGGCGCCAGGATCCCGAATGGCTTGCCCGGTTCGAGGATGACGACACCCTGCTGGTACCGGAAGGAGGCAGCAGCCCGCTGGCCATCCCCGGGGTGGCCGAGCTGGTCGACGAGGTGCCCTTCTCGCCGGATCTCTGGGTGCTGCCCTGCGCCAGCGGCGGTACCCTGGCGGGACTCATCGCGGGCAAGCGGGCGCAGGAGCAGATCCTGGCCATCGCGGTGCTCAAGGGGGCCGACTTCATCACCGGCGAGGTATGCCGGTTGCATCCGGCGGCGGCCACCACCCCGGGCTGGCGCATTGCGCTGGATCACCACGACGGCGGCTATGCCAGGTTCAGTCCGGCACTCTGGCAATGGGTGCAGGCATTCAGTGCCGAAACCGGCTTGCCGCTGGAACCCATCTACAGTGGCAAGGCGATGTGGGGGCTCTTTCGCGAACTGGCGGCAGGCCGCATTGCGCGCGGCAGCAAGATCATCTTCATCCACACCGGTGGCTTGCAGGGGCTGGCGGGCCTGCAGGAGCAGGGCCGCCTGTCACCCCGGCCGGGGCGCTAGTCAGGCAGGTTGAGGGGGTCGGCAAACCAGGGACCTTGACCGGCATGCACGCCCAGGTGTCGCAGCATCTTCCACTCGTCGCCACTCTCCACCCCCACCGCGATGACCCGGGCCTGGGTATTGGCACAGCCCCCCACCAGACTGCGTACCGCCATCTGGTTGACCTGGCGAAGGTGGATCTCCCGCACCAGGCTGGGGTGCAGCTTGAGGAAGTGGATCTCGAACTCCTTGATGTACTGGGTGCTCACCACGTCCTGGCCCGCATGATCGATGGCAAGCCTGCACCCCAGCATGCGCATCGCCCGAAGCGGCCGCTTGAGGGCCTCGTAGTGGCGGGTCACCTGAGACTCCGACAACTGCAGGATCAACCCCTCGTTGGTACTGCGCGGCAACTGGAACAGCTCGAAGAAGAGCTCGCGCTGGAACTCGCGGGTGAGCAGGTTCTGGGCGCACAGAGAGAGGCTGATGGGGCAGCTCGATGCCGGTCGCTGGCGCAGCAGTCGCAAGGCTCGGGCCACCACCAGCCTGTCCAGCGGCAGCAGCAGACCGGCCTTCTCCGCCATGGGCATGAAGACCCCCGCCTGCAGCTCCCGGCCTTGCTCGTCGTGAAGGCGGATGAGCAGCTCCTGCTGCAACACCACCTGATCCCGCTCCTGCTGCACAGGCTGGACGTAGAAGTCGATGCCCTGCTCCTCGATGCGACGGCTGATCAGGGTGCGCCAGCGCACCGTTCCCTTGCTGCTCGCCTCCTCGTTGAGGGATTTCTCGAACAGGAACCAGCCGCTGTGTCCTTGCAGGCGCGCGCTCTTGAGCGCAAGCTCCGCCTCTTCCTGCACCTTGAGCAGGGAATCCTGTGCCTGATAGCAGACCGCACCGAGATAGACGGCGGTGTCGGCATTGACCGCTTCGGGCCAGTGCAGCCGCTGCAGACTCTTGAGCAACTGGCTGGCACCGTCCACCATCTCGCTCTCTGACATGTTCGGCAGCAGCACGGCAAAGACCTGACCGGCATAGCGCGCCTGCAGGGCTCCGCTGTGCTTGCGCACGAAGGCGGCGATGGTGGCGCTCGCCTCCATCAGGAGTTCCTGGCTCGGGCGCCCGCTCAGCTCGGGATCCAGCTCCTCCAGACCGGCCAACTCGATCAGCAGCACACCGCCGCTGATCACGCTTGCCTCCATGATGGCGCTCTCCAGCCGGTTGTCGAAGAAGAGGCGGTTGCCGATGCCCGTCGTCTTGTCGACGAAGGCGTTGCTGCGGATGAAGTTGTCGAAGCGGCTGCGCTCCTTGCGGGCGTCGGCCAGCTCGGTCAGCAGATGGGTGAGGGCCTGACTGGCCGAAACAGGCCACTCCTCGGCAGGGTCATGGGCCAGCTTGGTCAGCTTGCCATCCAGGATCAGCTGGGCACGCTCCGCCAGCAGCTCGGCACCGCGCAACTGCTGACGGAGCCAGCGGATGGAGTACCAGAGCCCGAACACCACGATGAAGATACCCAGAGAGATGCCGAACATCGCCTTCATGGAGTACTCGAACTCCTTGAACGGCCTGTCCAGCTTGAAGTCGGCCCGCATCCCGGCCTGATTGGGGATCGCCTCGCTGTAGGCGATCAGCAGGCTCTCGTCCGTCTGCTGCTGCACATCGCGAAACCAGTAGACCCGCTGCTTGTCCTGACGGATCTCCAGCTCCACCACATGGGAGGCCCGCAACAGGGAGGGCAGCCAGCGGGCAAGGGCTTGCTGGTCATCGGTCACCCCCAGTTGCTTGTCGATGATCTCCACCAGGGAGTCGACACGGTTCTGCTGCAGCTCCATTCCCATCTGGCGAAAACTGAAGACCCCGCCGAGCATCACCATGGCCATGGCCGAGATCACGCACAGCGTAATAAAAGAGACGAGTTGAGTGGTCAGTTTCATGTGCCTTTCCGTAGCCGACAGCATCCATAGGGCATCATGGTATCAGCCCAGACCAAACGCCGCCTATGGATGAAGATCCCGCTTCTGCAAATAAGCGGGCGGATGCGTCATGCGGCGCCGTTGTGCGGGCCGCAAAAGAGGCATCAAGGGAGAGAACGAGGGGACACAGGCTGAGGAGCGGACAGAAAAATGGTCCCACAGCGGGGACCAAAAGAAACACTCATATCAAAACTAACACTCTGTGCTACTGACAAAAATAGATACAGGAGTATTGAACACACGGTGAGTCAAACCGCACCGCTACTTTAGCCACTTCAGATAAGCTGGACAATTGTCATTTATGACAGGTCAGCGATTGAATCTTGTTCAGGTGTGTAGCCATATCCTTTATTTATCAATTAATTATCGTTTTTGTTCCAAGTGTGACCAACTTGACTCAAATTGATGCAGCTAATGCTATGATGCTTGAGTCTCAATCGGGTTGTTTCATTTCAGGGAAGAAGGGGGCCCACCATGTCTGCACGATCTCCGTTATGGATTCCTCTGGGCCTCTTCTGTTTGCCCCCGCTGCTGATGCTGTTGCTCACCCCCCTGTTGAGCGACAAGCTGGCTCACCACCTGTTGCAGACAAAGGAAAGGGCTCTGCTCGACTACCAGCAGGAGCGCAACCAGCTCCTGGATCACGATGTCCCCGCTCAACTCGCCCACTTTGCCTTCGATTGCGGCCCCAAAGACATGGCGCTGCTGCGCTCACCCCAGTATTACAACCGCCATATTCGCCTGGCCGGCCTGCAGCTTGCCAACGGGAGCGGCTGCTCCACCCTGGGCCCCGCCCTGCCCCAGCTTGCCGACGCCGGCATACCGGTCTCCCCCGACTTTCATATTTCCAGCACGGCCCCCATGTTCGATACCGAACGCGAAACCCTGGTCTATGCGAGACGCAACGGCAATCTGGCCTATTGGGTGCTCGACAGCAGCTGGAGCCATGAGCTGCTGCGCACCCCCTGCAACGACTGTTTCTACCTGGAGTTCAACCACAAGCACCCGACACAGTCCGGGCTCTTTTTCCCCCGTGGCAACAAGCACATTCGAGAAGAGCCACACCCGATGCGGCTGCTCAGTTTCGACCCCCAGCATCAGGTGGAGCAGACCCTCTGGGCTGGCGAGGCACTGAAACGCTACGCCCGCTCACAGATACACCGCGATGGCCTCTGGTCGGCCGGTGTGCTGGGGGCGCTGCTGGCGGCCCTCTACTGGGGCCTTAGAAACTACCGGCGATCCCTCAAAGGATTGCTGCAAAGAGGGCTGGCTCGGCGGGAGTTCATCCCCTTCTATCAGCCCATAGTGGACAGCAGAAACCGAAGGGTGGTGGGATTCGAGGCCTTGCTGCGCTGGCAGCGAGGACGGGATTTGGTGTCGCCAGGCACCTTCATCGCCTATGCGGAGGAGCAGGGGCTGATCCTGCCGATGACGGATCAACTGCTGGAGCGCATCCTGGCGGATCTCCCCGTCCTGGCCCCGCACCAGTGGGTCAGCGTCAATCTGGTGGCGGGCCATATCGAGCAACCTCGTCTGCGCACCCAGTTGCAGCGCCATGGCTGGCCCTCGCCGGCCCGCCTCACCTTCGAACTCACCGAGCGGGATCCCATCAAGCACATCCAGGGGGCCATGGCGGAGATCGCAGCTCTGCAGGAGAGGGGCTATCACTTCAAGCTGGATGACTTCGGCACCGGCTATGGCGGCTTTGCCTACCTGCAACGGCTCGGCATTCGCCAGATCAAGATCGACAAGATGTTCGTGGATACCATAGGCACGGACGACCTCAAACGCAGCGTGCTGGATGCCACCATCGCTTTCGGCCTCAAATCGGGCATGGAGATGATCGCCGAAGGGGTCGAAACCCAGGAGCAGGTGGATTATCTGCATCGCCACGGAGTCCACCTGATCCAGGGCTACGTCTATGCCAAGCCCATGCCCCTGAGCAAACTGAAGATCTGGCTGATGGCATGGCAAGAGGGCGAGACAACCAGCCCCTCCGACCCGCACTGAGGCGGTATCTGCCCCGCCTCTCACCCTCTGCAACAAAATGATGCTCCGCATGAGGAGCATCTCCCCTTATCATGGGTCTGTGCACCTTGGGTGCACCAAGTCGCTCCATACCCCGTCGGCCGAGGCCGCCCCGAGATGAGAACCACTGCCTATGAAGTCTTTTATCCGACAAGAGATTGCTCTGCCTGCCGGTCTGCTGACCCTGCTCTTCTTCAAAACCCTGGGGAGCGACCTGCTGGCAGAGACAACCCCCCTTGCGGTCTACCTGCCGGTGTCGCTGGCCCTGCTTGCCATCGTGACCTGGGCCATCTTCTCCGTCGTGCGTCACTCTGACGCCCTCGCCATCAAGCTCGGGGAACCCTTCGGTACCCTGATCCTGACCCTCTCGGTCATCTCCCTGGAAGTGGTGATGATCTCCTCCGTCATGCTGACCGGCGATCCCAATCCCACCATGGCCCGTGACACCATGTTCGCGGTAGTGATGCTGGTCACCAACGGTCTGGTGGGCTTCACCCTGCTGTTTGGCGGCTGGCGCTATCACACCCAGAACTTCAATCTGGACGGGGTCAAATCCTATCTGGTGGCCATCATTCCCCTGGCACTGCTCTGTCTGGTCCTGCCGAACTTCACCCAGGGCGGCACCCTGGGCAGCCTCTCCAAGGCCATGTCATGGATGCTGATCATCATCTCCATCCTGCTCTATGGTGTCTTCCTGCTGATCCAGACCCGCAGCCACAGCCACTTCTTCGTCGACAGCGATCACGAGGATCTCGAGGATCACCACGGCCCGCTGCAGAGCAACGTCTATCACACCCTCTTGCTGCTCGCCTACCTGGTGGTGGTCATCCTGCTGGCCAAAACCCTAGCCATCCCCATCAACTACGGGGTGCACGTGATGGAAGCCCCGATGGCGCTGGGTGGCTTCATCGTCGCCTGTATCGTGCTCGCCCCCGAAGCGGTCGGCGCCATCAAGGCGGCCTTCAACAACCAGTTGCAGCGGGCCATGAATCTCTACTTCGGCTCTGTGCTGGCCACCATCGCCCTCACGGTACCCTCCGTGCTCTTCATCGGCTCCCTGATGGGGCAGGAAGTGCGCCTGGGCCTCTCCCCTGCCGACATGGTGCTGCTCATCACCACCCTCATGGTCTGTAAAGTGACCTTCAGCAGCGGCCGCACCCACGCCCTGCACGGCGCCACCCATCTTGTGCTGTTTGTCGTTTACCTGTTCCTGATGTTTGAACACGGATAAGGCTGCCAGCACTCACCCCGGTGCTGTTCGTGGTTTATCTGTTCCGGATGTTTGAACACGGATAAAGCCGCCGCCTCTGTCTGCTGCCACTCTGCGCTGCCCGCTTCCGATGGCCCCGACGCGGAGCGCAAGAGACGGAAATGAAAAGACCGCCCCATGGGCGGTCTTATTTATGGTTCTTCGCGGGATCTTGGGGAAGTGGAAGTTGACAGACAGGGTGCTGGTAAACTGGCTGTCTCCAAACACACCACCACCATCACCCTGCTGTCGCCGTGCATCATATTGATATTGCCT
>NZ_JBLUXC010000099.1:0-7075 GCF_048276795.1 Aeromonas sp. PS2Canimalfood6 | reverse complement strand
CATAGGCGTCATGTTCATAGAAAAACGCCCCAGGCCATCGAGACCCAGGGCGGTGAAGATATCAAAGACCCGTTTTCCGGTAAATCGCAATGCGGCTCCGCTTAAGTGAACAGCATTGCGCCGATGCGGGGCTTGTTTGTCTCGGGCTCGCGCCTTAGCTTGCACGAGCCAGGGGCTGCTCCGGAGTGAGGTAGAGGGAGAAGTCCTCTATCCCCGCCTTCAGGGCGGCAAAGCAGTCGGGGTCGATGGCCGTGCCCAGGTTTTCCGCCATCATCTCCAGGGCCCGCGGTACCGGGATGGCATCCCGATAGGGGCGCTTGGCGGTGATGGCATCGAAGATGTCGGCGGTGGTGATGATGCGCGTCTCCAGGGTGATCGCCTCCCCCTTGAGCCCCTTGGGGTAGCCCTTGCCGTCGAGTCGCTCATGGTGGGCGCCAGCCACCAGGGCCAGCTCCTCGAAGGCGCCGATGCGGCTCAGGATCTCCTCGGTGTAGGCGGCATGCATCTGCACCGCCGCCCACTCCTGCTCGTCAAGCTTGCCCGGCTTGTCGAGGATGGCGTTGCTCACCCCGAGCTTGCCCACGTCGTGGAGCAGGGCACCCCGCTTGAGCCAGCGTCGCCGCGCCTCGGACATCCCCATCTGGGCGGCGAGGATGTCGGTATAGAGCGCCACCCTGCCGCTGTGCCCCGCGGTATAGGGGCTCTTGGAGTCCACCACCTGGCCGAAGGCCGCCGCTATCTCGTCCAGATAATCCTCATCCAGCGCCACCTCCCCCTGCCCCGCCGGGTGGGCGAAGACCCGCTCCGCCAACGCGGGATCCGCCAGCCCTTGCCAGAAGGCCTCGTCTGCCAGCGCCTCGAAGGCCCTGACCAGGGCGGGATCAAACCAGTTGCCGCTGCGCTCGCGCAGCTCCCTCATCGCCGCGTCCGGTCCGGCTGCGGCGTGAAACACGTCCACCACCTGACAGAGCAGGGCGATGCGGGAGAAGAGCGGGATGGCCTCCCCCGCCAGTTGTTGCGGCCGCCCTTTGCCGCTCCAGTGCTCATCCAGGGAGAGGATCCCCTGGGCCACCTCGTCGCTGAAACGCAACTGGCGGGCGATGTCCGCCCCCCGGTGGCAGCGGGTCAGGATCAGCTCGTTGGCTATCTGATCCCCGTTGCGAAAGATGTGGAACAGGCTGCGAAAACGGCCCAGCAGATCCGCCTGCAAGCCGGTGTGACCCAGCACGAAGTTGACCACCTCGGAGAGGGAGCCATCCACCAGCTTGAAGTCGCGCTTGAAGTGAAGATCGTCGGTGAGATAGAGCTCGCAGATGCGGGCGGCATTGCTGCTGCACCCCAGATCCTTGAGCAACAGGGTGTAGTAGAGGTCGTGGCGCTGCCGGGCATCCAGTCCCAGTTGCTCCCCCAGACGAGAGCCTATCCAGCAGCAGCGGATGCAGTGGCCTCTCGGCTGCCCTTCCGTCATGTCCAGGGCATGGCTGAGAGAACCAATCAGCTCTGCCAAACGCAATCCATTTACCGTCATAGCCCACTCCCTCTACATCGGGGCGTACTTGCCCGCAGGCATGTATAGCATTTGTCGGGAGTAAAGGATCAGGGGGGCGACAAATTATGCCTGCCCCGCTCCCCGGCTTGCCGCCGCATCGCGCTGCTCGCGGCTCAGGGTCGAGACCAGTTTGTCATCCAGATAGAGATCCAGCCGCTCCCCGCGCATCTCTCCCCGCATCAGGCTGCGCTGACCGTCGATGTAGTGGATCTCCATCTGGGCGGTGCGCTCGTCCGGGTAGCTCACCTGTACCTCGCGCACCCCTTGGGGCAGCAGGGCCAGCGGCACCTGGTTGAGGGCAGGATCCAGGTGCGGGTTCACCTTGATGATCGCATCGCTCTTCTGATCCACCAGGGCGGGCGACTTGCCGGTAATGGGGTTCTTGCCGGACCAGAATTCGATGGTGTTGAACACGAAGAGATCCGCCGTGGCCGCCAAGCCATAGACGGGGGAAAGGAGCACGAAGACGCCGGCACGGCCGTAGCGATTGTCCACCACGCTGAGGTTGCCCTTGGTCACCATGGAAGAGAGGCCCATCTGGCCCATGCAACCACCGAGCCCCAGGCTCGCCCCCATTCCCAGCAGCAGGGCCAGTGCCCTGCCTCTCTGTCGTACTGCCATTGTTGTCTACCTGCTCAATAAAAAGGAGGCGGCAGCCTAAACAAGGGGGCCGGGCGGCACAATGACGAAGGGGGGCGTCATACAGCCAGGGTTCAGCCTGGCCGTCCGATCGCTCACTCTGTTGGCAATCTTGCGGTCAGCCCCTCAGATGGAGAGAGCCGACACCGTCTGGGAGACCCTGTCCGCCTCCTGGTGGATCTCGCTCATCAGCTTGTCCACGCCGGCGATCTGCTGCTTGCCGAGTTCGGCGCTGCCCGCCACCCCGGCCATGTCGTCGGTCACCCTGGCGGTCAGCTCGCGGTTCTTCTGCACCACCTTGGCGATCTCGTCGGTAGAGAGCGACGTGCGGGCGGCCAGCTGGCGCACCTCGTCCGCCACCACCGCAAACCCGCGCCCCAGCTCCCCTGCCCGCGCCGCCTCGATGGCGGCGTTCAGGGCCAGCAGATTGGTCTGATCGGCGATGGCGCTGATGGTCGAGACGATGGCCTCGATGCTTCTGGACTGCTCGTTGAGCTGGCCGATGAGGGCGATGGCCTCATCCACCTGGGAGGCGATGAGGGAAGAGGTCTGCACCACGGCGCGCAGCAGGCCCGCCCCCTCCTCTGCGCTGTGCAGGGTCTCCTGGGCGGTGCTGTGGGCCAGGCGGGCGGCCTCCCGGGTCGCGTGGTTCTGCTCGATGCGCGCGGTGATGTCGCTGGCGAACTTCACCACCCGCACCACCTTGCCGCTGCCATCCCGGATGGGGTTGTAGGTCGCCTCCAGCCAGACGGCCTGCCCCCGGCTATTGTGGCGCATGAAGAGGCCGGATTTGAACTGGCCCCGGGCCAGCTCCTCCCAGAAACGGGGCTGCTCGCGCAGAAAGGCCTCGTCACAGAAGATCCTGTGGTGCCTGCCCGCGATCTCACTCAGGGTGTAACCCATGACGCTCAGGAAGTTGGCATTGGCATGGAGGATGTCGCCGTTCGGGGTGAACTCGATCATGGCCCGGGAGCGGTCCAGTGCCTCGGTCAGCGCCTCGAGCCGCCCAAGTCGCTGGTGCTGTTCGGTGACGTCGCTGGCAATCTTGAGTACCCGGGTCACCCGGCCCTGGTGCTTCACCGGGAAATAGGTCGCCTCCAGCCAGCGCGTCTCCCCCTGCCGGTTCACGCGCTCGAAGGTGCCTGACTGCACCTCCCCCTGAGCGAGACGCCGCCAGAACTGGCGATAGTCACCGGACTCCCCCCAGGCCCTTGGACAGAGCTGGCTGTGGGGCTGCCCAATCAGTTCGGCGGCACCATATCCCATCAGGGCCAGGAAAGGGGGGCTCGCCTCCTGGATGATCCCCTCCGGGCTGAAGATGACGGTGGCGGCACCCGCCTTGATCGCCTCTATGATGCCCTGCTCCTCGTCGAGCCGGGTCTGGCATGCCTGCAACTGCGCTTTGAGCTTCTGATTGAACATGACACTTCTTCCTCGTTGACCATCCCCATGGGCACCACGGCCTCACCCACAGAGGGTATCGGCACCGCCAGCGCCGACATAAGTGGTCGGACGACTGAAACGAATGGGGCGCGCAGTGTATAGAAAAGCGGCGATGCCGCCAAGGGCTCCCAGTACGCAGCCCTTGTGAAAGAGGATCAACTCGGTGCAGAAAAAGAGGAGGCTAACGGTCAGGTACGCACTCGAGGCAGGCGGGATTGCCGGCAAAGCCGAACCGTTCGTAGATAGCGCGCCCATCACTGCTGGCATGGAGCCACAGCTTGCCCAGTTGCTGCTCGCGGGCATACGCCACCATGGCCACCAGCAGGGCATTCGCCATTCCCCGTCTGCGCCAGGCCGGCTGGGTGTAGATGTTGAGCAGGTACCCTTCCCGCCCCGCCAGATTGCCCGGGTAGGGCGGGCGCACGAAGAGTGCCAGGGTGGCGCACGCCACCACCTCGCCCTCCTCCTCCACCACCCAGCTACGGGCGCTGCCCTCTTCCTGCGCCTGAATGAAGTAGGCCTGCGTCGCCTCCCTGAGGACCGGATCCTCATCGGGCCGGGCAAGTTCCCCCACCTCGCAAAAGAGCGCCATGCGCAGTGTCGTCAGGGCGGGAATATCGGCCGCCAGGGCCTCGCGTACCTTCATCTCTTCTCCTTTGCATTCCTTGCCCACCCGTCAGTCAGGCAGGGCTCGTGTGCGGCCACCTTACGCCGGAGGCGAGCGACGGGCAAGGCGCCAGCTGTCGAGCCCCAGGGGGCCCGCCCCCCACACGGCCAGGGTCAGCAGCATCCAGCCCCACAACTGGTGATCGTGAAAGCCCCCCGCCCAGAGGGCCGGGTAGGAGATGACCGCCATGGCGTTGAAGCCAAAGAGCAGCAAGGCGACCGGACGGGTGAAGAGGCCCGCCAGCAGGAAGAGGGGCAGCAACAGCTCGGTCGCCGTGCCCGCATAGGCCGCCCACTGCCAGGGCAGCAGGGGCACCTGATATTCGAACTCGAACAGATAGAGGGTGCTGTCCCAGGCCGTGAACTTGAGCCAGCCGGATCGCAGAAAAATGGTGGCGACCCAGAGCCTGGCAAGCAGCAACAGGCCACCGCTGCACCAGGTCAAGATGCGTTCAACAAGGGGGCCAAGGGGCCTGGCAAGGGTTTGCGTTGTCATGGGGCAAGCTCCAGATCGACCAGCAGGTCGAGGGTGATGAGGGGGGCCAGGTGTTCGGCCATGGCGGGATCCTGAGCCAGCAGGCTGGCCAGCGGCCTGCCCTGCAGGCAGCCTTGCAGCAGACGCCAGGCGGCGGCATCCAGGGGAATGGGGTCGACCCGGTGTCCGGGGCGTTTCTTGAGTGCCAGGGAGCAGACAGCATCCAGCTCCCTGACCGTCTCACCGCCGTGCAGGGCCATCTGCCAGAGCGCCAGCACCGGATGGGGGCTCTCCAGGAGTTGCAGATCGCAGGCAGGATGCAGCACCAGCCGCTCCCAGTGGTCAGGGGTCATGGCGGCAAGCCGCTCGGCAGGCCAGCGCCGCGTCTCTGGTGCAAGCAGCGAGACCCGCTCCAGCCCCCACTCGAAGCGGGCCAGATCCCCGAGCCAGGGCAACGCGGCCGTGGTGGGCAAGCGTGCCAGCCAGTCGCCAAAGCCCTCCCCGTAGTCCATGACGCTCCCCTCCTCCAGAGGTGCCGCCAGCACGAACCCTCGTGCCGCCGCCTCAAAGAAAGTCTCGCCAACCATGGCGCGTACCGCGGGGTAGCTGCTGGCGAGCACCTCGGTGAGGCCGAGGATGAAGTTGTTGCGATAGATCTGCAACAGGGCGTCGGGGGCAAAGCGTCCCGGCTGGATGTGCCCGAGGATGGCATCATCCTGGCCGAGCAGACCGCTCGCAAAAGCGCGTTGCAGGGAAGCAAGCTCAGACATGGGCGGCCTCCCCGAGCAGACCGCTCACAAAAGTACCTTGCGGGGAAACAAGCTCAGACATAAGTGGCCTCCCCGAGCAGACCGCTCACAAAAGTACCTTGCGGGGAAACAAGCTCAGACATAAGTGGCCTCCCCGAGCAGACCGCTCGCAAAAGTACCTTGCGGGGAAACACGCTCAGACATGGGCGGCCTCCCTGGATGGTTGCTGTGCCGGCTCAGGATCTCGCTGGCACGCTGCGCCTCTCCCAGCAGCACCGGCAGCGGGGGGATCGCCAGATCCCATTCAATCAGGGTGGGGATGGCGCGCTGCTGGCAGACCTGCTCGTAGAGCGCCCAGACGGGCTCGGCCACGGGGGAGCTGTGGGTGTCGATATAGAGGGGCCCCTGGGGCAGGTGCTTCTCGGTAAAACCGGCCAGGTGAATTTCGCCGACCGTGTCGAGGTCGATAGTCGCCAGATAGTCGTCCACCTCCAGGCCGTGATTGACCGCGCTCACATGGAGGTTGTTGAGATCGAGCAGGACGCCGCAGCCGCTGCGCCCAGCCAGCTCGGCCAGAAACTCGGCCTCCCCCATCTCCCCCGCCAGTTGCAGGTAGGAGGAGGGATTCTCGACAAGCAGTTGTCTGCCCAGTGTCTGCTGCACCCGATCTATCTTGTCGCTCATGTGCAAAAGAGCGGCCCGGGTGTAGGGCATGGGAAGCAGATCGTTGAAATAGCGCCCGCCGATGCTGCCCCAGCTCAGGTGCTCCGACACCCGCACCGGCGAGATGGCCGCCACCAGGGCTGCCAGCTGGCGCAGGTGCCCGGCATCGAGCGGATCGGCGGAGCCCAGCGACATGCCGACTCCGTGAAGGCTCACGGGGTAGTGCCTCGCAAGCTCCGCCAGCACCTCGAAGCCCTGGCTGTGGCGCTCGAAGTAGTTTTCGCTGTGTACCTCAAGCCAGCCCACTCCGGGCAGGGTGTGGCGGATCTCGTCGTAGTGCGGGGTGCGTAAACCGATACCGATCAAGGGGTTCATGGCAGGGCTCTCAATAGATAGGGCCATGATGTGGCGGGCGCCACACCATGGCATGCGGCTTACTTGGGTTGCAGGGACCCGCCAGCGAGCTTCTCGCACAGCCCCTTGGGCACCACCACGAAGGCATCCCCCTGGGCATCCATCTTGGCGGTGCCGGCGCAGGATCCGCCCTTGGTGGCGCAGTCGTTCTTGCCCGCCTTGACCACGCCGTAGCACTTCTCCTTGTCATCCGCAGCCATGGCCGGCGCGGCGATGAACTGGGCACCCAGGGCCAGCAGACCCGTCATGGCAGAGGCGATGGCAGTACTCTTTTTCACGTTCATGTCTCTATTCCTTGTTGTCGAGAGTGATGTCTCCGGCGCATCTCATCCGGCTACGTTCAATAGAACCGGACGAGTAAGTATTCACCGGAACAGTATTGACACAGGAAAAATGAGACGATCGTCTCTTGATCCCACTTTCCTGCTTGCTTGATCCTGCTCCTTAGATACGCTCCCCCCATGAGCAAAAACACCA
>NZ_JBLUXC010000098.1:0-7080 GCF_048276795.1 Aeromonas sp. PS2Canimalfood6 | reverse complement strand
GTTACGGATCGAGATAGCGGGTGCGGCCATGATGATCTACCTGCAAAAGAGAGTAATAGATCAGAACGGCCGATCGCCGTCAAGCACTGAAAATAGCAAAATCAGGTGCGGAATGACGGATTCAGGCCTGGTATGAGTCGGCAACGCCTTCATCACGGGGAAGACCTCAGCGCTATTCTGATCTCGCCATCACCACCGTTCTGGTCATTAAACGCGTGTTCAGGTTGACCCTGCGGGCTGCACAGGGTTTTATTGATTCCATTTTTACACTGATGAATGTTCCGTTGCGCTGCCCGGATTACACCAGTGTCAGCAAGCGCGCAAAGTCGGTTAATGTCAGTTTCAAAACGTTCACCCGGGGTGAAATCGCGCATCTGGTGATTGATTCCACCGGGCTGAAGGTCTTTGGTGAAGGCGAATGGAAAGTCAAAAAACACGGCAAAGAACGCCGTCGTATATGGCGAAAGTTGCATCTGGCAGTTGACAGCAACACACATGAAATCATCTGTGCAGACCTGTCGCTGAACAATGTGACGGACTCAGAAGCCTTCCCGGGTCTTATCCGGCAGACTCACAGAAAAATCAGGGCAGCATCGGCAGACGGCGCTTACGACACCCGGCTCTGTCACGATGAACTGCGGCGTAAGAAAATCAGCGCGCTTATCCCACCCCGAAAAGGCGCGGGTTACTGGCCCGGTGAATATGCAGACCGTAACCGTGCAGTGGCTAATCAGCGAATGACCGGGAGTAATGCGCGGTGGAAATGGACAACAGATTACAACCGTCGCTCGATAGCGGAAACGGCGATGTACCGGGTAAAACAGCTGTTCGGGGGTTCACTGACGCTGCGTGACTACGATGGTCAGGTTGCGGAGGCTATGGCCCTGGTACGAGCGCTGAACAAAATGACGAAAGCAGGTATGCCTGAAAGCGTGCGTATTGCCTGAAAACACAACCCGCTACGGGGGAGACTTACCCGAAATCTGATTTATTCAACAAAGCCCCGATGATATTGCCATGTAAAAAAAGCCGGGAATTCCCGGCTTTTTAACGTCACTTAATTATAAACTAATTCCCACGTTGCCCAGCTGGTAATCGGCCCGCTGGTGGCGCTTTTCGGCGTTGGCGAAACATAGCCAACGTAATAGGTGAACAGGCCGCCGCTGACCGCGCTTTCCTGCAAACGCACCTGATTTTGCTGCGGGTCCGCCGGGACAATTTTATTACTCTTATCCAGCGTATTATTATCGTTAGTCGATAGCGCCAGATAAATATTCTGCGCTCCATCCGGCAAGGTATTGGCCAGATACCCGGCGTTTTCGTTACCGACCGCCGTCAGTAAAAAACCATCGACCCAGCGCACGCTGACCCGACGCACCTCATCCTGCGAGGCTGCCCCACCATCATGGCGCAGCTGGCAGTTTGACAGTGCCAGGGTAAACGGCTGCGGTTTCATAAACGCCCCGGCACCGCGATCGTGGACTTCCGCCAGGCTGACCGGCGCCAGCCAGACATTACCGCTGCCGGCATGCTGGCCGCCGTTTAGCGCGATGCTACAGGAAATATCCGTCACCCGCCCGGCAAAATCGACCCGTCCGCGATCGTAATTGGTCTCAAAACCCCACGCCGAGGGGGCGGCGAGGCTGCCGCAAAATAGCAGCCACGCGATAGTGTTTTTCGGCAATCCCTTCATTCCCCCTCCCGTATTAATCGTACGTCAGGTTAAAGATCATATGCGACTCCACCTCGCCGGTGCTGGTCGTCGGGCCATACTGATAAAAACGCGCGTGCAGCGGTATGGTGATGTAGCGGGTCTCCTGATTATTCAAGCGGCCGACGGTGTATTTATTATTAAACTGCAGCGGGGAGCCATCCTTCAGCACCTGGATGCCAATGCCTTTCGCCATCCCGCTGCCGGCTTTTTCATTCAGCAAGGCGCCCATGGTAGCGGTAGTGCTGGTGGCCAGGGTACCGGAGAACGAGGTGCTGATGTTGGCATATCCCGTTTCACTCAGGCCGCCGCTGCACTGCAGGTCGATATTAAAATCCTTCCCGCCGGCGGTGGTGCCGACCCCTTTCAGGTCGGTGCGCCGGATGGAACCCACATCGACATTCATATTTTTCCCGCTCAGCACTGAACAGGAGGGCGAGACCACGGTGATGGCGTTGGCGCTCAGATAGGTTTCGAGGATCGGGTTACTGCCGCTCTCCCAGTCGTAGGAGGTGTACTTACCCGCCGCCAGGGTGCCGCTGCCGGTGGTTGCCGCGGTTTTGATAATCTCCAGCGTAAAGCGCGACCCTTCGAGGGAATAGTTGGTGGTGTTATATACCTGGGACGAATAGACGTCGGGATAGACGATATTTACCGTTGCGCCGCCGCGGCTGAAACGCATGCCGATTCCCGGCACGTTGGTGGAGTAGATTTTATTTCCAAGGTCCGTGGCCCCTGGCGACACGATCTTCGCCACAAAGCGGTTGGTGCCGGCAGTACAGCGATAGCTTGCCCCGCCGGGAGCGCTCATCGTCCAGTCGCGGGTAAGGATCACCGAGCCCACCGGCAGATCCGGGGGCACCACCACCCTGCCCACCACCATGTCCAGCATCACCGTTGGCGATGAGAGACGCGTACAGGAGGCCCAGGACGAGGTGGTTCCCAGCGCCATTAAGACGATAAAAAGCGTCAGTAATTTCCTCAGCGACATACGCTATCCTTTGTTGTTTGCTGTCCCAGATCCACCGAACACTGCCCGCCGCTCCACTTCACAATCGCGCGTTTGGCGTTCGCATCGCTGATAAACATCATGCTGCCCTGGCCGACAACGCCGATCTCCTTGCCGTCGGGGGAGAAAATACTTGCCGCAAACGGCAACGGCTCGTGGTTCGCCTGGCGCGCCTGCAGGGTGAGGTTGTTCTGCACCTTAGTGCCGAACGCGACCTTAACCACGCTGCCTTCCCACGGCACAACCTGCGCCACGGTGCGATCGAAGGCCACGTCGTCATGGCTGCCTTTCGGGTCGATTTCCACGGCGTTAATCCGGTACGGGCGCAGATACGGCAGGATGGCGTAACCATTGCTGTCCACACGGGTGCCCGGCGATCCCGGAAGCATCGCCCCGGCCGCGTCTTTGGCTTCAATCAGGGCCATCGTCGAGCCGCTTTCCGGTGAGAGCACCACGCCGCCGCTGTGGGCGATCATCGTCCCGCTGGCGCCAATGCCGCTCTGACGATAGCCTTCGCCCTGGCTGTAGCTGCCGTTGAGGGTGGTCCATGGCGTACGGTAGCTGCCGTTGAGCGCCACATCATGCTGACCGCCGGTGGCGGTGGTGGTCGACACGCCGTAGTTAAGGTTGTTTTCACTGTCCAGCGAACCGTTGATACCAATCTGCGAGCTGGCAAAGCGCGAGTTATTGAACGAGGTGTTCGACGTCAGGTTGGCGGTGCGGTTATCGCCAAACCACAGCGGGTAGCTGAAGTTGAGTGAAATACGATCGTCGCGACGATGACCGGAGCTGTCTGGCGTATAGACGCGCTGCGCGCTCGCCGACCAGGAGAGACGACCAAATGAATTGTTGTAGCTGACCTGATACTGCTTCTCGGTCCCGGAGCGGTTCCAGTAATCGGAGATACGGCCGCTGAGATAAAACCCGCCCCAGCCGTCCGGCAGGTTCTGGTTCACCGTGAAGGTCATGCCGTTTTTTTGCCGCCACAGGGTGTAGTTGCTGCGACTATTTTTTTCCTGATCGACGGCGTACAGCGCGTCGTTGAGGTTGTAATAACCTTTCGTCGAGTAGCGATACGCCGCCAGCACGATGCTGGTCTGGGTATCGGTAAACATGCGGTTAAAGGTCGCGCGATAGCTCTGACCCGAGTCATCATGGGCATCGCTCTTCAACCGCGAATGGGTGACGTCAAAAGAGAGCGCGCCGATGCCGGTGTTCATCCCTGTCCCCACCAGGAAGGCCTGATAGTCGTCAAAACCGGTGACCCCGGTGTAGCCGGTCAACAGATTGTTGATCCCGTGCTGCCAGGTCGCCTGATAGAGCATCGGCTTGTTGCGCAGCGCGCTGTCGTCCACTTTACCGGCGGAGAGCGCGTAGCGGGTCATTCCCGGACGCAGCAGCTGGGCGACGGAAGCGTAAGGCACGCTAAACACTTCTACCGAGCCATCCGCTTCTTTCACCGAGACCTCAAGATCGCTGCCATAGCCGGAAGGATAGACATCCTGCAGGGTAAACGGTCCGGGCGGAACGGTGGTCTGATAGATAATATTGCTGCCCTGGCGCACGGTGACGAGGGCGTTGCTCTGCGCCACGCCGCGAATTTCCGGAGCATACGAGCGCATGCCGTCCGGGAACATATTGTCATCGGTGGAAAGATTAACCCCGCGCAGACCGATGGTGTCGAAAAATTCACCATTGGTGAAAATCTGCCCGCCGCTGACGATGGAGTTGAGCTGTGGGATAGGGCGCTGGAGATAGGTCTGGTTGCTGTTCCAGTGCGCTTTACCCTGCTGCTGCTGCCAGTTCAGGTTGCCGATGTGCTTCAGCAGCCAGCCGTCCCACGACAGACCGGCGTTGACGCCCAGATAGGCGCTGCTGTTATCCGACCCGCCTACCGAAGAGGTATGGCTGTTCCAGGCGTTCGCCATCCAGCCAAGATTGAGCGCGGTAATACCTTTGTCCCAGAACTCCGGGCTGACATAGTTTTTCAGGCGTTGATCTTCATAGATCTGCGGTACCGAAATGTTCAACCGCAGGGAGGACTGGACCAGGTTGTCTTTGACGTTTTCTTCGTTGCGCCAGGATTTGAGGCTACCGCAGTAGCCCTCCTGCTCGCTCAGCTGCGGATTGAGCTTTTCCGCCGCGATGCCATATTGGGCCAGCATCGCTTTGGTGTAGCAGACGCCCAGCCGACCATCTTTATCGCGCGCGATGCGTAAATCGTAGCGCCCTTTCCACTCGTCGTTGGTGTAGACGTCAAGGGAGTAAGTGCCTTCGGTAATCGCGCTGGTCGAAAAGCGCGACAGATCGACCTTTTCGCGACTGCCGACAATAAAGCCGTCGTTAAACTGATATACCGTTCCCGGGTTTTCCTGTCCGCTGGAAAATGGCGGAAAGCAGCACAGCGCGATGGCGATCGCGGTGCTTAATCTTCCCGGGCAGAATGACCTCTGCTTCATTAGCTTTTCCCTTATTTAACGGCCACTTTCACTGCGACATCGGCGCCATAGTCATTAATGTTGTTAACGGTCAGGGTTTCGCCGCGGTTGACGGCGGAGGAGAGCGCCACCGTCTGGCTGGACTGCGGCGCCAGCATCACGGTTTTGCTGTTCAGGGCTTTACCGCCGTCGCGGGAAATACGGCTGACGGTAATGTAGAACGGCGTCGGGTTGTTGATGGCGAGACTACTGCCGCTGGCGGTCAGGGTCAGCTTCTCGGCCGCCGCATCGCGGTTGCCCAGTCCGGCAGGACGATAAATAAATTTAAAGCGCGAACGGATCGCCAGCTGCAGCACGTTCTGGCCTTCATTTTTCTGATTGGCCACCACCGGCGGAATTTCCAGCAGATTCAGCCACCACAGCGTCTCTTTATCTTTCGCCAGACCGGCGCTGCTACCGAGCTTAATACGCAGCGTCTGGCCGCTCTTGGCGTCAACGCGCGAAATCGGCGGGGTGATAATAAACGGGGTGGTAATGGTATCCGGTGTGGCATCGGCATCGCCGTTATCCAGCCAGGCCTGCGCCAGCGCCGGACGGTCGGCGTTATTTGAAAGCTGTACCGTTATTTCTTTTTCATTTCCTGGATAAATAAAGCGGGTACCGTTAACAATAATATTGTTGGCATGGGCCGCAAAACTAAAAATGAAACAGAAAAAAAGGGCAATACGCTTCATGCTGACCTCAGAATAAAAATACAAGCGGCGGACATTGCCGCTTTATTATTGTTATTAACTGCCCCATCGCGGGGCAGTTTTATTTTCTGACGGAATTACTGGTAAGTAATTTCGTAAGTCGCGTAGCTGTTAACCACACCGGTGGTTACCGTGGTCGGCGCGCTGGTGGCGTAGCCTACGTAGTAGGTGAAACGCGCGCCATCGGCTACAGCGGAAGCGTCGCCTTTCGCTTTCGGCTGAGTGCTGTTACCCGGGATGATTTTGTTGGTCAGCGCGGTAGCGTTGTCAGTAGACAGCACCAGCTGGATGTTCTGAGCACCGGAAGCTTCGGTGTTCGCCAGGTAGCCCTGTTGTTTGCTGGTTGCGCCAGCCAGCAGGTTACCGCCGGTCCAGTTCACGCCCAGTTTGCTTACGTCATCCTGT
The DNA here is from genome assembly GCF_048276795.1 of Aeromonas sp. PS2Canimalfood6. Taxonomy (NCBI): domain Bacteria; kingdom Pseudomonadati; phylum Pseudomonadota; class Gammaproteobacteria; order Aeromonadales; family Aeromonadaceae; genus Aeromonas; species Aeromonas sp. PS2Canimalfood6. The sequence goes on along the minus strand of NZ_JBLUXC010000098.1, from coordinate 765 downwards.
TTAGTGCCATTAGCAGCCTGGCACTTAGAGACGTCAATGGTGAAAGATTTCGGTTTCAGGTAAGTATCCGCTGCTGCCGCTTTAACTTCAGTCAGGGTTACCGGAGACAGGTAAACGTTCGCATCGCTGCCCTGGCCGTTAACGGAAACAGTACAGGATACATCGGTAACTTTACCGAAGAAATTAACCTGGCCGCCGCCAACATTGGTATCAGCTGCATGGGCAGCAGTCATGCCAAAAAACGCGGTTGCCATTGCTGCAGAAAGAAGAACCTTTTTCATTGCCATTTCCTTGTCAGAGTGAATTACGAATCAATGAGCACACTGTGAATTCGCATAGAACCAGAAACATCAGGCGATGCTGATTTATGCCACAGTTAACGAAAAAGACTTTAGTCGATTGGCCCCTATATTTCCATACACTTTTTATCACTTCGCGAATTCAACTTCGAAGTGCGACACTCGCCTATGCCGCCTGACAGTACTCTTCGAATACCTTGCAGGGCGAGATCGTGAACATTTTGTTAAAAATTAAAAATAGTTTTTTGCCTACAAAACAAATACTTATAGGCCTGTGATATGCAGTTAACTTTATAGTCAGGATCGCCTTCACACTTTTTAATCGTCACTGCACGTCATTTCAGCGTATCTATTCACCAGGACGGGGTTGACGGCATCAGTTCTGCCGGGATGGGATAATCTGTCTTCTCGATGCACGCCCTGACCACGGCCCTCAACCACTCCTGTGGGCAGCGGCCCAATCGCT
>NZ_JBLUXC010000097.1:0-7107 GCF_048276795.1 Aeromonas sp. PS2Canimalfood6 | reverse complement strand
AGGCGTCATGTTCATAGAAAAACGCCCCAGGCCATCGAGACCCAGGGCGGTGAAGATATCAAAGACCCGTTTTCCGGTAAATCGCAATGCGGCTCCGCTTAAGTGAACAGCATTGCCGCAACTGCGGGCTTTTTTGTCTCTGGTTTTTGTATCAGGTCAGACGCTGCGGGGACGCAGGTGCGCGTGCCAGCGGGCCTCCCACTTCTTGAACAGCCAGACGATGGCGAAGGTAAGCAGCATGTAGAGCAGGCCGGCTGTCAGGAACGCCTCAAACGGGCTGTAGTAGCGGGAGTTGATGATCCGCGCCGCACCGGTCAGGTCGACGATGGTGATGATGCCCGCCACCGCCGAGCCCTGCAGCATGAAGATCACCTCGTTGCTGTAGGCGGGCAGCGCACGGCGAAACGAGTTTGGCAGGATGATGCGGGTGAGGGTCTGCCAGCGGCTCATGCCAAACGCATTGGCCGCCTCGATCTGTCCCTTTGGTATGTTCAGCACGGCGCCGCGCACTATCTCGGCGGTGTAGGCACCAGTGTTGAGGGTAAACGCCAGCAGGGCGCAGAACCAGGCCTCGGAGAAGAGCGCCCAGGCGGGGCCGTTTTTCAGCCACTCCCACTGGGCGGCGCCGTAGTAGATGATGAACAGCTGCACCAGCAGCGGGGTGCCGCGGAAGAAGTAGATGTAGGCCCAGATCGGCCCCTTGATCAGCCAGTTGCGGCTGTTGCGCAAAATGCCCATGGGCACCGCCAGCATGAGGCCGAGCATGAGGGACACCGACACCAGCCAGATGGTAGTGTAGAAACCCTCCCAGTAGGTGGGCCACTCCGTGAGAATGATCGAGAAATCCATGGCTTACCTCATCTTGATCGTGATGTAGATACGCTCGTCACTGACACCGCGACGATCACAGTAAACGAACGACTGCATTGAATACGACATGGCTTACCTCGTCTTGATGGCGTAGTGACGCTCGGCCCACTTGAGCGCCGAGGTGGAGACTGCGGTGAAGATCAGGAAGATCAGCGCCACCGCCATGTAGAAGGTGAAGGGCTGCTGGGTCGAGCCCGCGGCCAGCGACGCCTTACGCACCATGTCATCGAGCCCGATGATGGAAACCAGAGCCGTGGTTTTCAGCAGTACCAGCCAGTTGTTGCCAAACCCCGGCAGGGCGTGGCGCATCATCTGGGGGAAGAGGATCCGCACAAACACCTGGGTCGCCCGCATGCCAAAGGCGCGCGCCGCCTCGAGCTCCCCCTTGTCCACCGCCAGGATGGCGCCGCGGAAGGTCTCGGTCATGTAGGCACCGAAGATGAAGCCGATGGTGGCGACCCCGGCCGCAAACGGGCTGATGTCGATGTAATCCGGCAGCAGGGAGACCCACTCCTGGCTCGGGTTGCTCTCCAGCAGGTAGTTGTTGTAGGCCTCGTTGACCCAGCTGCAGATCCCGTTGATCAGCACCTGGCCGCCGAAGAACAGCAGCATCATCAGCACCAGATCCGGGATGCCGCGAATGACGGTGGTATAGGCGGTCGCGATGCCGCGCGCCCACTTGTAGGGGGAAAGCTTGGCCAGCGCTCCCAGCATGCCCAGCAGCAGCGCCAGCAGCAGAGAAGCCAATGCCACCTCCAGGGTGACCCAGGCCCCCTCCAGCAGGGAGGTTTCGTATCCTTTCAAATCAAACATATGCGGCTCCATTGCAACGCATTGAGCGGGATCGCCCGTCCCAATATCCTTTCAAACCAAACACATGCAGCTCCATTGCAACTAAGCGGGCCCATCGCTCCCTTGCGAGAGACAACGGGCCCGGTGACTACAGACGAGGGTCGACCTGTCGTGATGATTCGCCGCAATCCCTTCGGCGGCTACCCGGGGTAGCGCGCCTGGGGGTTACTCGCCGTACACGTCGAAATCAAAGTACTTGTCGTTGATTTCCTTGTACTTGCCGTTGGCGCGCAGGGCCAGGATGGCGGCATTGAATTTCTCTTTCAGATCCTTGTCGGCCTTGCGTACCGCGATGCCGGCACCCTCGCCAAACCACTTGGGATCGGTCAGTTTCGGGCCGACGAACTCGTAGGCATCGCCACCCTCTTTCTTCAACAGGCCATCGCTGATGGCGGCGGAGTCGGCCATCACGTAGTCAACCCGGCCGGATTTCAGATCGAGATAGGCTTCGTCTGCGGTGCCGTAGCGCTTGATGGTGGCGTTGGGGAAGTTGTCGGTGATGTAGGTGTCCATGGAGGTGGCGCGCTGCACGGCAATGGTCTTGCCATCCATGAAGGCCTTGTCGAGCTGCACGTCAGTGCCTTTCTTGGCGGCGAAGCGGGCCGGAATGTGCTGGTACTTCTGGGTGAAGTCCACCTTCTTCTTGCGCTCTTCGGTGATGTCCATGGTGGCGATGATGGCGTCATACTTGCGCGACAGCAGCGCCGGAATGATGCCGTCCCAGTCCTGCTTGACCAGGGTGCACTTCACCTTCATCTCTTCGCACAGGGCGTTGGCGATGTCGATGTCGAAGCCTTTCACCTCGCCGCTCGGCTCGGTCCAGGAGAAGGGGGGATAGGCCCCTTCCACCCCGATCCGGACCTCTTTCCACTCCTTGGCCATCAGGCTACCGGAACACAGGGCCGTCATCACGGCAGTCGCCAGCATCAGCTTGTTCATGTATCTCTCCTTGATAAACACGTCGATCGTTGAAAGTACGGATGGTTTAAATTGAATCCCGTCCATCAATAGATGGACGAGATGAATTGCTTGAATCGCTCCGACTTGGGATGGGCGAAGATCTCCTTGGGATTGCCCTCCTCCTCCACGCGCCCCTGGTGCAGGAACATCACCTTGTTCGACACGTCGCGGGCGAAGGACATCTCGTGGGTCACCACCATCATGGTACGCCCCTCTTCCGCCAGCTCGCGCATCAGGCCAAGGACCTCCCCCACCAGTTCAGGGTCGAGGGCCGAAGTAGGCTCGTCAAACAGCATCACCTCGGGCTCCACCGCCAGCGCCCGGGCGATGGCGGCCCGCTGCTGCTGACCGCCGGAGAGGTGACCTGGATAATAGTCGCGACGCTCCCACAGCCCCACCCGGTTGAGCAGGTGCTCCGCCTTGGCGATGGCCTCGGCACGGGGCACCTTGAGTACCTGGATGGGCACTTCGATGATGTTCTGCATGATGGTCATGTGGGACCAGAGATTGAAGCTTTGAAACACCATGGCCAGTCGGCTGCGGATACGCTCCACTTGGCGCATGTCCTCCGGCAGGCGTTCGCCGGAACGGCTGGTTTTCATCCGGATCAGCTCCCCGTGGAGGGAGACGCTGCCCGATGAGGGGGTTTCAAGCAGATTGATACAGCGTAGAAAGGTCGACTTCCCCGAACCCGAGGAGCCGATGAGGGAGATCACATCCCCCTTGTGGGCCGTCATATCGATGCCCTTGAGCACTTCGTGGGTGCCAAAATACTTGTGCAGATCACGAACTTCCAGTGCGGCAACGTCGCTCATCCATTACAACCTTGTCTGTCCCTAGACGCCGCTTCGGCGTGACTCCACCATCGTCCATTTAACAAAACGTTAACCGATGGTAACCTTCAGCGAAAATATCATTGAGGTAGTGAAAAAACAATACAGAACCGAGGTATTTGGTGTTTTATCTGTATTTTTATTGGCCTCATCGGTATTTTTCAGCACTTTGTCTGCATAAAATCCATTTTCAGTCGGTTCTCGGATACCGCACTTTTATACCTGCAACGCCCTACTGGCAAGAATATTCCACTATCCACACCAGATGTCACCCAAAACGACTTTATTCATCCTCCTCTGGTGAAGCCATCGCACAATTATATGAGGATGGAATTGATTTTACTGGTGATGATCCCCCGTTTCACGCAGCCAGTCCATTTCGTCAGTCATCGAAAAAACATAACAATGTGATAAAAAAGCCCCGTCTGGGGCATTCAAATACACGGATATGTGACACAGATGCAACAAGTCGTGATAAGGTGCCGTTTTTCCCAGTTTTGTGACCGAGGCCCCAATGTTGCTGAATGTGTTGCTGATCCTGTTACCCCTGGCCATCGGCTATCTTGTTCCCCTCTCCAGTCAGCGGCTCATCAAGCTGGTCAACCAGTCCCTGGGCAAGATGGTCTATCTCATCCTGTTCCTGATGGGGCTGGGGCTCGCCTACGTGGAGAACCTCGGCAGCAACCTGGCGGTGATCTTCAAGGTGGCCGGGGTGATGCTGGCCGCCATCACCGCCTGCAACCTGCTGGCGCTCTGGTGGCTGGACAGGCGTAGTCCGCCCACCCATGAGGCGAGCGACGGCAAGATGCCGAGCAAGCTGCACCTCTTGTGGGAGTCTCTCCAGCTCTGCTTCGTGGTGCTCGGCGGCGTGCTGCTGGGGCTGCTGGTGGACTTGCGCGCCCTGCCCATCGACAAGTGGAGCGAGTGGGCCCTTATGCTGCTGCTCTTGCTCATCGGCATCCAGATGCGCAACTCCGGCATGCGCCTGCGCCAGATCCTGCTCAACCCCTGGGGCATGAAGATCGCCGCCACCGTGATCGTCAGCAGCTGGCTCGGCAGCCTGCTGGCCTCACAGCTGCTCGGCATGCCCTTTGCCCATGGCCTCGCGATGAGCTCCAGTTTTGGCTGGTATTCGCTCTCCGGCATCCTGGTAGCGGACAAGCTGGGCCCGGTGCTGGGCTCCGCCGCCTTCATCAACGATCTGGGGCGCGAGCTTATCGCCATCCTCATCATCCCGGTGCTGATGCGCCGCCACCCCAGCGCCGCCATCGGCTACGGCGGCGCCACGGCGCTGGACTTCACCCTGCCTGTCATCCAGAAATCCGGCGGCATCCAGGTGGTGCCGGTGGCCATCGTCTCCGGCTTTATCCTGAGCCTGCTCGGCCCCATTCTGATCCTGGGGTTCCTGGCTATCTGAGCCCCATGGCACGACAAAGCCCGGCACTGCTGCCGGGCTTTTTGTTGATGAACTGAGCGGGCTGGATGACAGGCGCCGGTATTCAGGTGCGCCACCGACCCCCACTCATCACCCGCTCGATGGCGAACGTATCAGGATCGATCAGCAGCAGATCCGCATCCTGCCCTACCCCCAGAGTACCCTTGCTCGCAAGCCCCAGCGCCCTGGCCGGATTGGCCGTCACTACCGCCAGTGCCGTCTCCAGCGCCACCCCCTTGCCGCAGGCCGCCACCACTTCCTGCCACAGGCTCCCTATCTGGCCGCAGCGCAGCTCGATGAGTCGCCCCTCGCCGTCAAAGCGCGGCAGACTGGCGTTGGCGTCCGAACTGAAGCTGATGCGATCCACGGGCACGCCGGCCGCCAGCAACGCCACCAGGGCGTCGGCCGCGAGCCGCTCCCCGTCATCCAGCAAGTCCGGGAAGCTCGACGTGGTGAGGTCGACCCAGCCGCCTGCCCGACCCCACTCGATGGCCTCGGCAAAGAGCCAGGTATTGCGGTTGCAGTGGGTGGGGTAGAGCTGGCGAAGCGGTATGTCGGTGTCATCCCGCAACGCCCGCAGGGGCGCCAGCGCCCCGCGGCCATCCCCCAGGTGAAAGAAGCTGACGCCACTTTTGCCCGACAACAGCCCGGCCACCCGCGCCTCGCTCGCCAGGCGCGCCAGCTCGTCGTGGGTGGGGGCGCTGGATCTGTGATCGCTGATGGCCACCTCCCCCACCCCCAGCACCTCGGGGATCAGCATGATGTCCGACTCCACCGTGCCGGTGAGGGTCTTGACCGGCAGGTGGTAGGAGCCGGTGTACATGAAGGCGCTCACCCCGGCTTCTCGAAACTCGCGCACCTTCCCCAGCACCTGGGCCGGGCTGCGGGTCAGGCTGTCGGTGCCGAGCGCCGCCACGAGCGTGGTGACCCCCGCCGCAAGGGCCTCCCTTGCCGAGAGCTCCGGCGTGCGAAAGCCGAAGCCTCCCTCGCCGCCGCCTCCCGTGATATGGGCGAGCGGGTCAACCAGTCCGGGCACCAGATAGCGGCCGCCAGCGTCCACCCGCGTCAGTGGCCAGTCGACCGGAACCGTCAGCCCCTTGCCCATCCAGGCGATGCGGCCATCCGCCACCAGCAGATCCTGCTGGCCGAGCGGGGCCGGACTATGGATCTGCGCACCCTCGATCAGGGTCAACATGGGGTCTCTCCTTGCTGCATGAAAAAGGAGGGAGCAGGCTCCCTCCGACTGTTACCCATCAACCGCCATAGATATCGTACTTGAAGTACTTCCGGTTGATCTCCTGATACTTGCCGTTGGCGCGCAGGGCCTTGATGGCGTCGTTCAGCCTGGCTCTGAGATCCTGATCCCCCTTGCGCACCGCGATCCCCATGCCGTCGCCAAACCATTGACGGTCGGTCAGGGCCGGCCCCACATAGTCGTACTTGTCGCCCCCTTCCTTGCCAAGCAACCCCTGTTCGATGGCCGAGGCGTCGGCCAGCAGGGCCAGCACCCGTCCCGCCTTCAGGTCGAGGTAGGCTTCATCGGCACTGCCGTAACGCACTATGGTGACGCTGGAGCCGAAGTTGTCGGTCAGGTACTTGTCGTGGGTGGTGGCCCGCTGCACGCCGATGCGCTTGCCCGCCATCCCTTCCGGCGTCAGCGTCAGTTCGGTGCCCCTGGCCGCCACGAAGCGGTTGGGAATGTGGGCATATTTCTCGGTGAAGTCGACCTTCTTGCGCCGCTCGTCGGTGATCGACATGGCAGCGATGATGGCGTCGTACTTGCGCGACAGCAGGGCCGGGATCATGCCGTCCCAATCCTGGGCCACCAGTTCGCACCTGACGGCCATCTGCTGGCACAGGGCGTTGGCAAGATCGATGTCAAATCCCTTGATCTCTCCGGACGCATCGGTCCATGAGAAGGGTGGATAGGCCCCCTCCACGCCAAAGCGTACCGTCTTCCACTCCTTGGCGGTGACGGGGGTGGCGAGCAGACAGGCAGCAACAAGCTTGTCCATCTTAAATGCGAACCTGATTATCCATGACCCTCAGCCAGCTTCAAGAGCCGATATGGCATCGGAGGGCTTGCCACGACTGCATGCCCCAATTCAACCAACATGCTCTTGAGGTCAAAACGATGATTAAACCGGAAGCAGTATT